>NZ_JBFJMY010000526.1:0-2617 GCF_041633695.1 Hydrogenophaga sp. | reverse complement strand
GCTGGAAATCCGAGCGCCGATGCTGGGCGCATTCTATGGCGCCCCCAAACCTGGGGCCGCACCTTTTGTCGCCATCGGCAGCCGAGTCAACGCGGACACCGCCGTGGGGATCATCGAGGTCATGAAGCTCATGAATTCGATCTCCGCCGGTGTCGACGGCGTGGTGGTCGAGGTCCTCGTCCATGACGGTGACCTGGTCGAATTCGATCAGGTGCTGATGCGTGTGCGTCCGGCGTGAGCACGGCCATGAAGACCGCAGACCAACTGGCCGTAGAAGGCCCGATCCGACGTGTGCTGGTGGCCAATCGCGGCGAGATCGCCGTGCGCATCATCCGCACGCTGAAGCGCCTGGGCATTGAGTCGGTGCTGGCCGTATCGGCGGCTGACCGCAACAGCATGGGCGCCCGTCTGGCCGACCGCGCGGTGTGTATTGGCCCTGCGCGAGCCACAGACAGCTACCTGCGCATCGGTACTTTGATCGAAGCGGCCCGTGGTGTCGGAGCGCAAGCGATCCACCCGGGTTATGGCTTTCTTTCGGAGCGCGAAGAGTTCGCCGCGGCCTGCGAAGAGAACGGCCTGATTTTCATCGGTCCAACCGCCAGCCAGATCGCACGCGTTGGCAACAAACTCGAAGCCCGGCGTTGCGCCGAACAAGCAGAGGTGCCGATCGCGCCTGGCGGGCAAGTCGACAACCTGCCTGCGGCGCTGGAGATGGCCGAACAGATCGGATACCCGGTTCTGATCAAGGCCGTTGGCGGTGGTGGCGGACGGGGCTTGAAGCGCGCCAACTCGCCAGCCGAGTTGAGTGCCTTGTTCGACCTTGCCAGTTCCGAGGCTTTGGCGGCATTCGGCGACGGCCGGGTTTATGTTGAATGCTTTGTCACGCAAGGCCGCCACGTGGAGGTGCAGATCCTCGGTGACGGCGAGAGCGTGATCCATCTGGGTGATCGCGACTGCTCCGTGCAGCGCCGCTACCAGAAGCTGGTCGAGGAAGCACCGGCGCCCCATCTGTCCGATGAAATGCGTCGCGGTTTGCACGCGGCAGCGGTGCGTTTCTCCGAGCACATCAACTACCGCAGCCTGGGCACGATCGAGTTCCTGGTCGATGTCGCGCGCCAACGCTTCTACTTCCTGGAGATGAATGCGCGCATCCAGGTCGAGCACCCCGTGACCGAGCAGATCACCGGGCTCGACCTGGTGGCCGAGCAGATCATCGTGGCGCAGGGCCATCCCTTGCGCATGAAGCAAGCCGACGTTCGATTGACGGGCCACGCGATCGAGTGCCGCATCAACGCCGAGGATCCCACAAACGAATTCCGTCCGGCGCCCGGCAGGCTCACTGCGGCCCACTTCCCAGCCTGGACAGACTTGCGCGTGGACACCCACATGGAAGCCGGCGCCATGATCCCGCCGTACTACGACTCGATGATCGCCAAGGTTATTGCCACGGGCAGTGACCGCGAGCACGCACGCCGCCTGCTGGAGGCTGCTTTGGTCGACGTGCGCATCGAAGGCGTGCTCACCAACATCGCGCTGCACCGAGCCGTTCTGGCCACACCCGAGTTCATCGACGGTGGGTTCGACACCGGATTTCTCGGGCGGTTTCTGGCCGGTTCCGGCGCGGCCATCTTTGGTCAGCCAGCCACGCCGCCTGCCACTTCCACCGCTTCTGAAGGACCACGCTCATGAGCGCCAACACACCGAGTTCCAGCGGCCCCGACTTCATTGACACCACGCTGCGCGACGGCAACCAGAGCCTGTGGGGAGCCACTGGCCTGCGCACCGGCATGATGCTGGAGGTCGCCCCGGACCTCGACCGCGTCGGCTACCGCGCGCTCGACTTCTCCACCAGCACGCACATGGCGGTGACGGTGCGTTTCCACAAGGAAAACCCCTGGGAGCGCATCCGCCTGATGAAGGCACTCATGCCGCGCACGCCGCTGAGTTTTCTGTCCACCGGTATGCGTTTCATTTCGTGGGAGACGGCGCACCCCGAGTTGATGGCGCTTTCCTATCAGCTGCTGGTACGCAACGGCATCGAGCGTTTCATGGTGATGGATCCCATGAACAACATGCAGGCCGTGACCGACAGCGCCACGGCCATCGCCGCAGCGGGCGCACGCGAGATCGTCGGTGCCATCGTCTACACGGTCAGCCCCATCCATGACGACGCGCACTTTGCCGACGCGGCGCGCAAGCTCGCTTTGGTTCCCGCCATCAACCGCGTCTACCTGAAGGACCCAGGCGGCCTTCTCACGCCCGAGCGCGCCCGCACGCTGCTGCCCGCGCTGCACACGGCGCTGGGCGGCAAGCCACTGGAGCTGCATTCGCATTGCACCATCGGCCTGGCCCCGTTCACCTACGCCGAAGCGCCCGAGCTGGGTGTGCAGACCCTGCACACAGCGACACGGCCCCTGGGCAACGGTAGCAGCCAACCGGCCATCGAAAACGTGGTGGCCAATCTGCAAAGCCAGGGTGTTTCGGTGGATCTGGACATGGAAGCCGCGGCCCGCGTCAGCAGCTTCTTCACCCAGCTCGCAGCAGTCGAAGGCCTCGCGACCGGCGTGCCGCAGGAGTACGACATGCGCTACTTCCAGCACCAGTTGCCGGGCGGCAT
>NZ_JBFJMY010000525.1:0-2619 GCF_041633695.1 Hydrogenophaga sp. | reverse complement strand
GGCGTGGCGGCTCAGGGTGGATGCGTGCATGGAGATGGGGGTTGTGGCCACGGTTCGGCCTGGGGGTCAGGCCTTGCGCTTGGCGCCGCCTTTGCCCTTGTGGTCGCTCTTGTTTTTGCTCTTGCTCTTTTTCCCCTTGGCCTTTTCTTTCGGTGCCAGCAAGGTGCCGCGGCACGCATCGGCGCCGCACCAGCAGGGGTATTCGGCCTTGAGCTCGGGGGTGAACGGCTCGTCGATCACCAGGCCGTAGTCGTAAAACAGTTCTTGACCGGCGGGAATGTTGCGCAGCGCGCGGATGAAGACCCGGCCTTCGTCGATTTCGCTCTCGCAGTTGGGTGCGCAGCTGTGGTTGATCCAGCGCGAGGAATTGCCACCGAACTTGGCGTCGATCACCCGTTCTTCGTCGATGTGGAAATAAAAGGTGTGGTTCGGGTCGGCCGGGTCGTGCGGATGCCGGCGCAACGCCTCGTCCCAGGTGATGATCTCACCCACGTATTCGATCAGCGTCTCGCCCTCGGCCAGATCGGTGCCCGCATAGACGCCACGGCCATGGACGCCGGAGCGGCGAACCTGGATGCGACGCGACGCGGGCTTGGCGGCGGTTTTGGCGGGCGCTGGCGTTTGGCGGGAGCTTTTCGTCACGTCAGAAATTTTTGGTAAGGTTGATTCATGCAGGTGCGCGCGGGTGCGCGTGCCCATGTGCGCGTGTACGCGCGTAGAAAACCGATTGTAGAGATGAAAACCCTGGTCATTGCCGAGAAGCCATCCGTGGCCCAAGACATCGTGCGCGCACTTACCCCGACGGCGGGCAAGTTCGAAAAGCACGATGACCATTTTGAGAGCGACCAATATGTAGTGACCTCTGCCGTGGGCCATCTGGTGGAGATTGCCGCGCCCGAGGCCTTTGATGTGAAACGGGGCAAGTGGAGCTTTGCCAACCTGCCGGTGCTGCCGCCCTATTTCGAGCTCAAGCCGATCGACAAGACCAAGTCGCGCCTGGGTGCCGTGGTCAGGCTGGTCAAGCGCAAGGACGTGGACCAACTCATCAACGCCTGTGACGCGGGACGCGAGGGTGAACTGATCTTCCGCTTGATCGAACAGTACGCGGGCGGCTTCAAGGGTGGCCAATACCAGGCCCTGGGCAAACCGGTGCGCCGCTTGTGGCTGCAGTCCATGACGCCTGCGGCCATTCGAGAAGGCTTTGAGAAGCTGCGCAGCGACGAGCAGATGCAAGGCCTGGCCGATGCGGCACGCAGCCGCTCCGAAGCCGACTGGATGGTGGGTATCAATGGCACGCGCGCCATGACCGCCTTCAATTCGCGCGACGGCGGTTTTTTCCTCACCACCGTGGGCCGGGTGCAAACGCCCACGCTGTCCATCGTGGTGGAGCGCGAAGAAAAGATCCGCGCACACAGGAGCCGCGATTACTGGGAAATCCACGCCGCCTTCCAGGCCGTGGCGGGTGAATACCCGGGCAAGTGGTTCGACCCGGCCTGGAAGAAGCAGACCGGCGATGACGCCGATCTGGAGCTGCGGGCCGACCGCGTCTGGAACGAACGCGAGGCGCAGCAAATCGCCGACGCCGTGCGCGGCCAGCCCGCCACGGTGCGCGAAGAGTCCAAACCCACCACCCAGGCCAGCGGCCTGCTCTACGACCTGACCAGCCTGCAGCGCGAGGCCAACGGCCGTTTCGGTTTTTCGGCCAAGACCACGCTGCAACTGGCGCAAAGCCTGTACGAGCGCCACAAGGCCTTGACCTACCCACGTACCGATTCGCGCGCCCTGCCCGAGGACTACCTGGGCACGGTCAAGCAGACCTTCGAGATGCTGTCCAAAAGCGGCATGAAGCACCTGGCGCCGCACGCCCAGACCGCGCTGGACAACGGCTACATCAAGCCCACCAAGCGCGTGTTCGACAACAAGAAGGTGAGTGACCACTTTGCCATCATCCCTACGCTGCAGGCACCCAGTGGCCTGAGCGACGCCGAACAAAAACTGTACGACCTGGTGGTGCGCCGCTTTCTGGCGGTGTTTTTTCCCAGCGCCGAGTTCATGGTCACCACGCGCATCACCACGGCGGCGAACCAGAACTTCAAAACCGAGGGCAAGGTGCTGGTCCGGCCGGGCTGGATGGCCGTGTACGGCAAGGAAGCGGCCGAAGACGTGACCGACGCCAAAGAAGGCGACAAGGGCCAGAACCTGGTGCCCGTGGCCGAGGGTGAAAAAGTCCAGGCCGAGCAGGTCGACCCCAAGGCCTTGAAGACCAAACCCCCGGCGCGTTATTCGGAAGCCACGCTGCTGGGCGCCATGGAGGGCGCGGGCAAGCTGGTGGACGACGAAGAGCTGCGCGAAGCCATGCAGGAAAAAGGCCTGGGCACGCCCGCCACGCGCGCGGCCACCATCGAAGGTTTGCTGGCCGAAAAATACATGTTGCGCGAAGGGCGCGAAATCATTCCCACGGCCAAGGCTTTCCAGCTCATGACGCTGTTGCGTGGCCTGGGCGTGGAAGAACTGTCCAAAGCCGAATTGACCGGCGAGTGGGAATACAAGCTGGCGCAGATGGAGCACGGCGAGCTGAGCCGCAGCGCTTTCATGGCCGAGATCGCCGCCATGACCGAG
>NZ_JBFJMY010000524.1:0-2625 GCF_041633695.1 Hydrogenophaga sp. | reverse complement strand
TGCGGCCAAAAAGGCCATGCGCGGCGTTGCAAAGCCTGGCCGGGGGGAAGCCCCGGCTGCGTTTTGCGCCTTGCGCATGGCCTTTTTGATCCGCAACGCATCTTGGAAAAATAGTGTGAACAGGCCCTAAGCTTAAGTCTGTACCCAAGTACGGAGTCAAGTGCCATGAACGATGCCCCTTCAAACACGTCCGCCCCCATGACCATCGGGGTGCTGGCCAAGGCCGCCGACGTCAACGTGGAGACCGTCCGCTTCTACCAGCGCAAGGGCTTGATGCCAGAACCCGGTCGGCCCGCTGGGGGCATTCGGCGCTACGGCGATGCAGACCGTTCCCGGTTGCACTTCATCAAATCGGCCCAGCGCCTGGGCTTCAGTCTGGATGAAATTGCGGAGTTGCTGCAGCTGGACGATGGCGCCAGCTGCGCGCAGGCTCGAACCAGGGCCGAAGCCAAGCTCGCCGATGTGCAGGCCCGCTTGGCCGACCTGCAACGCATGGAGGCGGCTTTGACCGACTTGATCCGATTGTGTGGTGCAACCCGTGGGAAGGTGCGCTGCCCATTGATCGACGCCTTGATGGGCGCTGCACCGAAATAGCGGGGGGTTCTGTTTCGGTGCCGGCTCAGAGCCCCAACGACTCGGCCAGGGCATCCATGCGCTGACTCACGCCCGGTGCCATGCGCATCACGCGGCCCCACTCGCGCTGGGTTTCCCCCGGCCATTTGTTGGTCGCGTCCATGCCCATCTTGCTGCCCAGCCCGCTCACCGGTGAAGCGAAGTCGAGGTAGTCGATGGGCGTGTTCTCGATCAGCATGCAGTCGCGCGCCGGGTCCATGCGCGTGGTCATGGCCCAGATCACTTCTTTCCAGTCGCGCACGTCCACATCTTCGTCCACGACCAGCACGAACTTGGTGTACATGAACTGGCGCAAGTGGCTCCACACACCCATCATCACGCGCCGCGCATGGCCGGGGTAGGCCTTGCGGATCTGCACCACGGCCATGCGGTAGCTGCAGGCTTCGGGTGGCAAATGGAAGTCGGTGATTTCCGGGAACTGGCGCTGCAGCAACGGGATGAACAATTCGTTCATCGCCAGGCCGAGCACGGCCGGCTCGTCGGGCGGTTTGCCGGTGTAGGTGGAGTGGTAGATGGCATCGCGGCGCTGTGTGATGCGCTCGACCGTGAACACCGGGAACTCGGCACGTTCGTTGTAGTAGCCGGTGTGGTCTCCGTAGGGGCCTTCCATGGCATGGGCCCAGCCACTGGGGTGGCTCGCATCGGGGTGGATGTGGCCTTCGAGCACGATCTCGGCCGTGGCCGGCACCTGGAGCGGCACGCCCAGCGCGGACACGATTTCGGTGCGCGCACCGCGCAGCAGGCCGGCGAACTGGTATTCCGACAGACTGTCGGGCACCGGCGTGACCGCGCCGAGGAGGGTGGCCGGGTCGGCACCCAGGGCCACCGCCACCGGGTAGGGTTTGCCGGGGTGCAGTTGGCAGTGGTCCCGGAAGTCGAGCGCGCCGCCACGGTGCGCCAGCCAACGCAGGATGAGCTGGTTGCGTGACAGCACCTGCTGGCGGTAGATGCCGAGGTTTTGCCGCGTCTTGTGGGGCCCGCGCGTGATGACCAGGCCCCAGGTGATGAGCGGCGCCACGTCGTCGGGCCAGCAGTGCTGGATGGGCAGACGGCCCAGATCCACGTCATCACCTTCCCACACCACGGCCTGACACGGCGCGCTGGATCGCTCCTTGGGCGTCATGTGCCACAGGGTCTTGAGCAGGCTGCTCAGGCCCACCATGTCTTTCATTCCTTGAGGCGCTTCGGGCTCCTTGAGCGCGGCCAGCACTTCGCCGAAGCGGCGCAGGTCGGCCAGCTTTTCAACGCCCATGGCCCGTGCCACGCGGGTGGTGGTGCCAAACAGATTGCCCAGCACCGGCAGGGTGTGACCGGGCACGTTTTCGAACAACAGCGCCGGCCCTTCGGCGCGCAACACGCGGTCGCACAGGGCGGTCATTTCCAGGTGGGGTGACACCGGTTCGCGCACGCGCTTGAGCTCGCCCGCACTTTCGAGCAAGGCCATGAAGTCGCGCAGGTCGCGGTAGGTCATTGGGACGCACCCCCTGCGCCGCTGCGCGTCTTCCCCCTCAAGGGGGACCACACGGGTGGCCCGGCAGAGCCGGTTCCACGGTGTGTGCTGGGAGTGTCATGGCGGGCATGCGGTTGCTCAGATGGTTAGGCCGTGACTTGGCGAACGTCCAGACCTTGCCAGCGGCTGCTAAGCGCGTGCGGCACGTCGAGCAGGTCGAGGGCGCGTGCCACGCTGGCGTCAACCACGTCGTCGATGGTTTTGGGACGCAGGTAAAAGGCCGGCACCGGCGGGCAGACGATGGCGCCCATCTCGGTCACGCTGACCATGTTGCGCAGGTGGGCCAGGTTCAGCGGTGTCTCGCGCGCCATCAGCACCAGGCGGCGGCGCTCCTTGAGCATCACATCGGCGGCGCGTGTGAGCAGGTCGTTCGACAGGCCATGCGCAATGGCGGCGAGCGTGCGCATGGAACACGGCGCGATCACCATGCCCGAACACTGGAACGAGCCACTGGCCGGCGCAGCGCCGATGTCGCGCGTGTC
>NZ_JBFJMY010000523.1:0-2629 GCF_041633695.1 Hydrogenophaga sp. | reverse complement strand
TGGACGATCTTGCGGACGAGATGACCGTGAACCTACCGTATGGACGCAAGCGCGCGCTGGAAATTGCCACCACTTTGGCGATGGAGCCCGAGCTGATGCTGCTCGACGAGCCCACGCAAGGCATGGGCCACGAAGACGTCGACCGGGTGACCGAACTCATCAGGAAGGTCGCCGTCGGCCGCACCGTCCTGATGGTCGAACACAACATGAAAGTGGTCTCTACCATCGCCGACCGCATCACGGTGCTGCAGCGCGGCGCGGTGCTGGCTGAAGGCCCGTACGCCGAGGTATCGAACAACCCCCAAGTGATGGAGGCCTACATGGGCACGACCGACGGGCAACTACAAGGACAACACTGACATGAAGCTCCCGTCTCCCAATACACCGGCACTGGAGATCAGCAGCCTTGAAGCATGGTACGGCGAATCCCACGTGCTGCACGGCGTGGACATGGCCGTTATGCCGGGCGAGGTGATCACCTTGCTGGGCCGCAACGGCGCAGGGCGCACCACGACCATGCGGGCCATCATGGGCCTGACCGACGCCCGCACAGGTTCGATCAAGGTCAACGGTATGGAAACCATCGCCATGCCTACGCACCGGATCGCCCACCTTGGCATCGGCTATTGCCCCGAAGAGCGTGGCATTTTTGCCAGTCTGTCCTGCGAGGAAAACCTGCTGCTGCCACCGGTGCTGAAGACGAGCGCGCCGGGCATGTCGATCGAGGAAATCTACGAGATGTTCCCCAATTTGGCCGAACGCCGCCACAGCCCGGGAACTCGACTCTCGGGCGGCGAACAGCAAATGCTGGCCGTGGCGCGCATTCTTCGCACGGGTGCTCGCCTGCTGCTGTTGGACGAGATTTCCGAAGGCCTGGCACCGGTGATTGTTCAGGCGCTGGCCCGCATGATCGTCTCGCTGCGCGAGAAGCAATACACCATCGTCATGGTCGAGCAGAACTTCCGGTTTGCCGCCCCATTGGCCGACCGGTTTTATGTGATGGAGCACGGCCGCATCGTCGAGCGTTTCAGCGCCGCCGAGCTCGATGAAAAGATGGACTCGTTGACCGAGCTGCTGGGCGTTTGATGCGGGATGAGGCGCAGCAGGTACCGATTGCCGGCTACCGTTTCACCCCGACAGTTCCACACCCGCTTTTCAAGCCGGGGTGAGCAGGAAGGGCTACTGGCCCGAGGCCTCGATATCGGGCCAGTAGCCCGAGAGCATCTGCAGCACGCGGGGGCTCGTTTTGTACCGGGCTTTCAAGGCTTTGAGCTTGCGGCCGGTCCTCGCGCCTGCCACACCGACGCGCTCCAAGTGGGCGCGACAGACCTGATGATCGCAAGCAGCTCGGGCGGAATATCCCCCGCCCCCGTCAACGGCCGAATGTCCAGCACGTCATCACTCCCCATTCCGCAAGGCGCGCGCAACGCCCACTGGATGGCTTCTTCGAGCGACGGTACGTCGATGATGTAGAAACCGCCCACCAACTCTTTCGACTCGGCGAAAGGCCCGTCAACGAGCTGCCGCGCCCCCTGGGACACCGCGACGCGAGCACCCCGCGCGGCAGGATTCAACCCTTCGGACGCAACCAGCACGCCGGCTTGGTGCATCTCTTCGTTGAATGCCATGTACGCCGCAAAAAGCTTCTCGTCGAAAGCCGCCTCCGCGCCCCCTCCTGCCTCTTGCGCACCCGCCTGTGCCGTGATGATGAATCGCATCGTCGTCTCTCCTGTGGTTGTTGCCATTGTTGACACGACGAATGGCGGTTGGTCAGATCGACACGGCGGAAGGCTTGGACTTTTCATCCACCCACTTGGGGGCGCCCTTGTTGAGGGCGATCCGAAAACCCGTTCCGGTGAACGCCCGCCGTCACCCCAGCGCGCAGGCTATTTGCTCACCGCGAGCTGGGTCTCCAGAACGCCCTTCTTGCCTTCCTGCTCGCCGACCAGGTGGAGCTTCGTCCGGGCGAACATGACGCCCATCTTGACTTCTTGCCAGATGAAAGCCAGCGTTCCCGGCTTGAGATCGACTTCGACGGTGTCGGTGTTCTCGGCCTTGGACGCGACCGTGTGCTTGCCAGGCGCGACCTCCTTGTAGAAATACGTCTTGGCCACCGTTTCGCCGATGTTTTGTCCGTCGATGATGACGTCCATCTTCACGGCGGCCCCCATGGACTCGTTCCGATAGACGTAAATGCCGGCCTTGTCCGCAGGTGCCTGAAAGGTCTTCGCCGCCGCGTCGAGGTGCGGCGCACCCATCGGCACAGAGGCACAACCAACCAGAGACAGGGATACAAGCAGGGCGGTGGGTAGCTTCGACATCGTTCCTCCGATGGTGGATGAGTGGGTTGCGCGCCGTTTGCGCGCCTCGGATTATCCATCCTGACGCACAAGGAAAAAGAGGTGTTTCCCCTCCCGGGCGATCCACGCGTTCGCGGGGCATGGCAACTCGGTGCCTCATGGCCATGGGGCCCTGCTCGGGTGCCGCCACTGGGGGTGAGAACCAGAAATGCCGCCACCCAAGAAGAATGTCCAAGGCCTGACTTCGTGGACAGTCCGTGTGGAATTCAGGCGTAGGGCTCACCGACCAAGGCCTGCAACTTCAGGACGGTTGCCCAGTTTCTGGTCGT
>NZ_JBFJMY010000522.1:0-2638 GCF_041633695.1 Hydrogenophaga sp. | reverse complement strand
TTCCAGGTAGGCGCTGTCTTCCATTGCCGCTTGCGCGCCGGCCAGTGCCAGGCGGTCCAGCGGGTAGGAGTTGAAACTGTTCTTGACCCGCTCCAGGCCCTGGATCAGCGCCGGCTGCGCCAGCGCAAAGGCGGCCCGCAAACCGGCCAGCGCGCGCGACTTGGAGAAGGTCTGCACCACCAGCAGGTTGGGGAATTCGGGCACCAGAGACGCCGCGCTCTCGGCGCCGAAATCCACATAGGCCTCGTCCACCACCAGCACCGAGCCGGGGTTTTGCAACAGCAGCGCCCGGATCTGGTCGAGCGGCAAGGCGATGCCGGTGGGTGCATTGGGGTTGGGCAGCACAATGCCTCCATTGGGGCGGTCGTAATCGGCCACGCGGACCGCAAACCCGGCGTCCAGCGGCACCGTTTCGCCGCTGATGCCGTACAGGCCGCAGTACACCGGGTAAAAGCTGTAGCTCACATCGGGAAACAGCACCGGCTTGCCGTGTTGGAGCAGGCCCAGAAAGGCGTGCGCCAGCACCTCGTCGGAGCCGTTGCCCAGAAACACATGTGCGGGTGTCAGCCCGAAGCACGCCGCGATGCTCGCCTTGAGCGCCCGGCCTTCGGGATCGGGGTACAGGCGCAGGCGCTCGTCCACCGCCGCAGAAATGGCCGCCAACACCGCGGGCGACGGCGGGTATGGGGATTCGTTGGTGTTGAGCTTGACCCAACCGGTCGTGCTCGGTTGCTCGCCCGGCACATAGGCTTTTAGCTCGGCCAGGCCGGTACTCCAGAAGGGCGAAGGCGCGTCCTGCATGCTCGGGCTCAAGCCTCGTTGCCGGCCACGATGCCCATGACCGCCATGCGCACCGCGATGCCGAAGGTCACCTGCGGCAGGATCACGCTCTGGCTGCCGTCCACCACCGCCGAAGAAATTTCCACGCCCCGGTTGATCGGGCCGGGATGCATGGCAATGGCGTCCGGCTTGGCCCAGCGCAGGCGCTCGGGGGTCAAGCCAAAGCTCTTGAAGTACTCCTGGCTCGACGGCAGCAAGGCGCCGCTCATGCGCTCGTTTTGCAGCCGCAGTGTGATCACCACGTCGCAGTCCTTGATGCCCTCTTCCAACGTGTGGCACACGCGCACACCCATGCTGGACAGGTCGGACGGCACCAGGGTGCGGGGGCCGACCACGCGCACGTCCGGGCAACCCAGGGTGGTCAGGGCGTGGATGTCGGAGCGCGCCACACGCGAGTGCAGCACATCGCCCACGATGGCCACCGAGAGTTTGGTGAAATCCTGCTTGTAGTGGCGGATGGTGAACATGTCCAACAGCCCCTGGGTGGGGTGGGCGTGGCGGCCGTCGCCGGCGTTGACCACGTGCACATGCGGCGCCACATGCTGGGCAATCAGATAGGGCGCGCCCGACTCGCTGTGGCGCACCACAAAGATGTCGGCCGCCATGGCCGACAGGTTGGAGATGGTGTCGAGCAGCGACTCGCCCTTGGCGGTGGAGCTGCGTGCGATGTCGAGGTTGATCACATCGGCCGACAAGCGTGTGGCCGCGATTTCGAAGGTGGTGCGGGTGCGGGTGCTGTTCTCGAAGAACAGGTTGAACACGCTTTTGCCACGCAGCAGCGGCACCTTCTTCACCTCGCGGGTGCTCACGCCCACGAAGTTGGCGGCGGTGTCCAGGATTTGCGTGAGGATGTCGCGCGACAAGCCTTCGGTGGACAGCAGGTGGATGAGCTCGCCGTTTTTATTGAGCTGGGGATTGCGTTGTGGCGTCATGGGGGTTCAGGCGTTCTTTTTTTCCAGCACGAAACTCAAACTACCGTCGTCCTCGCGCGCCAACTCGAGCACCTGGTTCTCGGGCAGGGTGAGCACGGCGGCGCTGACATTGGCCTCGATCGGCAACTCGCGCCCGCCCCGGTCGACCAGCACGGCCAGTTGCACGGTGGCGGGGCGGCCATAGTCGTAGAGTTCGTTGACCACGGCGCGGATGGTGCGCCCGGTGTAGAGCACGTCGTCGATCAGCACCACGTGGGCGCCGTTCACGTCAAAAGGCAAAACGGTTTGTGCGCTCAGCGCCAGACCGCGCTGCGCAAAGTCGTCGCGGTGCAGGCTGGAAGAGATCACGCCGGCATCGCCTTCCAGGCCCAGATCGTGCTGCAGGCGCTCGGCCAGCCAGGCCCCGCCCGAGGTGATGCCCGCCAGGTACATGGGCTGCGGCGTGGCGGCCACCAACTGCTTCACACCGTCCAACAACTCCAGATAGAGTTTTTCGGCGTCCAGCTGTATCGATTGGGTCATGGCAGGCTCCTCAAAAACTGCTCCAGGATGATGCAAGCCGAAGCCGCGTCGGCGTCTTTTGCGCCTTGCGACAAAGCTTCGGTCGTGGTGTAGCGCTCGTCCACCTCGAACACCAGTAAACCATAGCGGCCACGCAGCTGGCGCGCAAACTTGCGCGCGCGCGCGGTGTTGTCGTGTGGTGCACCGTCGGGATGGAAAGGCACGCCCACCACCAGCGCGTCGGGCTGCCACTCTTTCAAGTGCTGGGCGATCTTCTCAAAACGGGCATCGCCCTCGGCGGCAATGCTGCCCTGTGGCGTGGCGCTGCGGGTGATGCGGTTGCCGCTGGCCACGCCGGTGCGCTT
>NZ_JBFJMY010000521.1:0-2639 GCF_041633695.1 Hydrogenophaga sp. | reverse complement strand
GTGGTGCTCTGGGTGGTGTTCGTTGCGTTTTTGGGGGGGGCGGCGTTGTTGGTGCCGCACCTGAGCTTCATGGGCCTGGTCTGGGCGCGTTTGTTCGCCGGCCTGGTCAATGCCCTGGTGACGGCCTGGAGTGCACGCAAGCACTGCGGTGTGCCCTTGCTGGCCACTGGCCGTGCCTTGGCACGCCCCATGCTCGGGGCCATCTGCATGTATCTGGTGGTCGACCAGTTGGACCAGCTGGTGCCCACGGGTGCCTGGCAACTGCTGGTCGGTGTGGTCAGCGGTGTGCTTGCCTACGGCGCCTGGGCGCTTGCCAGCTGGTGGCTGGTGGGCCGACCGCAAGGCCTGGAATCCACCGTGCTGGAAGCCTTGTTCAAACGGTGGCGGCCACCTGCCGTTTGAGTATCCTTTATCCACCCCGCCGACCGAACTCCGCACACTCTGGCTCGAACACGCCAACCGACACACAAGAAAAAGTGACCCCATGAATCCCATACCGAAAGTTCTCGTTGTTTTTGGCACCCGCCCCGAGGCGATCAAGATGGCGCCGGTCGTCATGGCCTTGCGTGCCGCTGCTCCCTTGTGCGAGACCGTCGTCTGCGTGACGGCACAGCACCGCGAAATGCTGGACCAGGTGCTCCAGCTGTTCGAGATCCAACCCGACCACGATCTCAACATCATGAAGCCGGGGCAGGACTTGTACGACATCACCAGCCACATCCTGGTCGGTCTCAAGCAGGTGCTGGCCCAGGAGAAACCCGACCTGGTGCTGGTGCATGGCGACACCACCACCACCTTGGCGGCCAGTCTGGCGGCCTATTACGCCCGTATTCCGGTCGGCCATGTGGAAGCCGGTTTGCGCACCGGCAACAAGCTGGCCCCGTTCCCGGAAGAGATCAACCGCCGGCTCACCGGCGTGATCGCCGATCTGCACTTCGCGCCGACCGAGACGGCGCGCAGCAATTTGCTGCGCGAAGGCGTGGACCCGGCGTCCATCCACGTCACCGGCAACACCGTGATCGACGCGCTGCTGTCGGTGACCGAGCGCTTGCGCAAGCAAGCCAGCCTGAAAACCGCGTTGGACGAACGGTTCTCCTTTCTGGATGCGAGCCGCAAACTGATTCTGGTGACCGGGCACCGGCGCGAGAATTTTGGCGAAGGCTTCGAGCACATTTGTCAGGCCCTGGCCGATATCGCCGAGAGCGAACAAGGTGTCGAGGTGTTGTACCCGGTGCACCTCAACCCCAATGTGCGCAAGCCCGTGGCCGACATCCTGGCCACGCGCAAACTGGCCAACGTACACCTTATCGATCCGGTGGACTACCTGCCGTTTGTGTACCTGATGGACCGCGCCCATCTCATCATCACCGACAGCGGTGGCGTGCAGGAAGAGGCGCCATCGCTGGGCAAGCCGGTGCTGGTGATGCGCGACACCACCGAGCGGCCGGAAGCGGTGGACGCCGGCACGGTGAAGCTGGTGGGTACCTCGCGCGAGCGCATTGTGGGGGAGACGCGCGAGCTGCTGCAAAATCACGATGCCTATTTGCGCATGTCCCATGCGCACAATCCTTATGGGGATGGTCAAGCCGCCCAACGTATTGTGCAAACCGTGCTGTCCTTGAAGAGGAATTGAAAATGCAACGACTGCGTCAAAAAATCGTCGTCATGGGCCTGGGCTACATCGGTCTGCCCACCGCTTCCATGCTGGCCACCAAGGGCCACCAGGTGCTGGGCGTGGATGTGAACCAGAAGGCGGTGGACACCATCAACTCCGGCCACATCCACATCATCGAGCCCGATCTGGACATTCTGGTGCGCTCCGCCGTCAACAGCGGCAACCTCAAGGCGGCCATGGTGCCGGAAGAGGGCGACACCTTCATCATCGCGGTGCCCACGCCGTTCAAAGAAGTGGACGGCAACCCCAAAGCGCCCGACCTGAGCTATGTGGAAGCGGCCACGCGCGCCATCACGCCGTTTCTGCGCCCCGACAATCTGGTGATCCTGGAGTCCACCTCGCCCGTGGGCACCACCGAGTTGATCTACCGCATCATCGTGCAGGAACGCCCCGAGCTGGAAGGCAAGATACACGCCGCGCATTGTCCCGAGCGGGTGCTGCCGGGCCACATCTTGCGCGAACTGGTGGACAACGACCGCATCATCGGCGGGCTGACCAAGGCGGCGAACGAACAGGCCAAGGCGCTCTACAAAACCTTTTGCAACGGGGCCATTTTGCTCACCGATTGCAAGACCGCCGAGCTTTCCAAGCTGGTGGAAAACTCGTTTCGCGACGTCAACATCGCCTTTGCCAACGAGCTGTCGGTGATTTGCGACCACCTGGACATCAATGTCTGGGAAACCATTTCGCTGGCCAACCGGCATCCGCGCGTCAACATCCTGCAACCCGGCCCCGGTGTGGGCGGCCATTGCATCGCGGTCGATCCCTGGTTCATCGTGTCTTCGGCGCCCGAGCAGGCCAAGCTCATCAAGACCGCGCGTTTGGTCAACGACGCCAAGCCGCACTGGGTGATCGAAAAAGTGAAAGCCAAGGCGGCCCGCTTCAAGTCGCCGGTGATCGGTTGCCTGGGTCTGACTTTCAAGGCCGATATCGACGACATGCGCGAGTCGCCCGCGTTCGACAT
>NZ_JBFJMY010000520.1:0-2641 GCF_041633695.1 Hydrogenophaga sp. | reverse complement strand
TCCGGGCAGCAACAACAACCTGGTGAGCTCGGAGAAATCGTGCACGCACAAGAGCGCACGCACCTGGGCCGACTGCCAGCTGGGCAACGCCGAATACGAAGAGCGCGATGCGGCCAACATCGACTGGCTGAAGTCTTCGTTCAGCGTGGCGCGCCACCGCAAGGCCAAAGGCCTGGTGGTGGTTTTCCAGGGCGACCCGGGGTTTGATCTGCCGGAAACCGAGGATGAAGACGAAAGCCAGCAAGCGCGGTTTGCGGGCTACCGCAAATTCCTCGGCGCCTTGGTGGCCGAGACCGAGCAGTTCAAGGGCCAGGTCTTGCTGGTGCACGGCGACACCCACTATTTCAAACTCGACAAGCCGCTGTACAGCCCCAGCAAAGTGCTGCCCAATCTGACGCGCCTGCAAACCTTTGGCAGCCCGGTGAACCACTGGGTCAAAGTGTCGGTGAACCCCCGCTCGCCAGAGGTGTTCACCATCCACCCCGTGATGGTGCCAGCGCCCGCCTCGCACTGAAGTTCCGTCGGGCACGGCCCGAGCGCAAGGCCCGGGCGCGTTGCGGCAGGAGATGAAGCCACGCCCACCGATCGGGCATGTCAAAAGCGCTCGCTGGCCAGTTGTGAACCAGCAGGCTGCGTGGCCAGGCCCACCTGTCGCCACACCATAATAGGCCGATGCCTACTTCTGAAATTGCTGTTTGGTCGGCCATGCTGGGCGGCCTGTTGACGCTGCTGGCGCTGGCATTGGGTGATGTGGTGAGCAACCGCAGCGCCGGATCGGTTCGCAACCTGTTGTTTGTACTGGTCACCGGCACCAGCTGCGTGATCATCACCGGTTTGCCTGAGGTGTTCTTTCCGGATTTGCCGGAGCACCTGATGATGGTGCTCAAGGTCTGCCTGGGGCCATTGGCTGGCGCGATGGCGGTGTACTTTCTGGGCATCTGGCTGGGTGGCATGCGCGAAGACCCGCTGATGTACCGCCTCACCGCCTGGGGCGGCGCCCTGTTGTTCCTCTGCGCCAGCGCCCTGGCGCTGCTGGCCAGTCAGATCGCCCCCGAAGATTTCCATGCCTTGCTGTGGCTGGCTGCAGGGGTGAACATGGTTCCGGTGTTGATTGCACTCGTGGTGGTGGCCCGCAGCGCGGTGTTCGGCGATCCCCTGGCACGCTGGATGTTGCTGGCCATTCTCTGCCTGGGCGCGATGGTCAGCGGCCTCTACCTGCGTGGACTCCAGGTGGCCGGCTTTGGCTTGGGCACCTGGGTGCTGACCGCCTTGTGCACCGTGGCCTATTTCCAGATCGCCATCTTGCTGGTGCTGTTGCGCAACCGGCAGAACCGGATGCTCAAGCGCTTGCTGGATCTGGAACTGGGCGCCGACCCGGCCACCGGCCTGCCCACCGGCGCCGACCTGCTGTCCAAAGTGGAGCACGCGTTCTGGAGCACCGCCCGGCGGCGCAGCCGTTGCACCGTGATTTGCGTGTATTTGAGCAATCTGTACGAGTTGACCGGCCCCACCTGGCAAGGCGTCGAGCACCAGATTCTGGCCATCATGGCGGCACGCATCCGCCGCGCGGCAGGCTTTCGCTGCGTGGTCGGCCTGTACCACCCCCGCTGCTTTGTGGTGGTGGTGTCCAGGGACCAGCACAACGCCCTGGTCAGCAACACCGTGGCGCACTTGCAGGCATTGGTGATGCGACCACTGCCGGTCGTGGGCGAGTGGCAGATCAAGCACAGCTTCCTGCCACGCGTGGGCACGGGGGTGGTCTCGCTCGACCCGACCGATGCCAACCCCATGAGCGTGCTCAACGCAGCCGAACAAAAAGCCCAGATCGCACTGCGCGACGCAGAACCCGTGAACGAGCAAGACATTCCCACCGCGCCCATACCCTTGCACTGAGCGCCTGCAAACCGCTGTGCGGAATGCCAAGCGGGCACCGCCACGGTGCTAAGCTGCCTGCGTCATGCCTCCAGCGCCACCGCCACCCTCCACCAGCCGACTGATCCGCTTCAACAAGCCGTATGGCGTGCTCAGCCAGTTCACACCCGAAGGCCGCTGGCGCGGGCTGAAGGACTTCATCGACCTGCCGGGCGTGTACGTGGCGGGTCGCCTGGATGCCGACAGCGAGGGCCTGCTGCTGCTCACCAACGACGGCCGCTGGCAGGCCCGCATCGCCGACCCGCGCCACAAGATGGAAAAAACCTACTGGGTGCAGGTGGAAGGCACAGCCAGTGCCGAGGCGCTGACGGCCTTGCGCCAAGGCGTGCAACTGAAGGACGGCCCCACCCTGCCCGCGCGCGCCCGTGCGCTGCCGGAGCCAGCCGGCCTGTGGGCACGCGAGCCACCCATCCGTGCGCGCCAGTCGATTCCGACCAGTTGGCTGGAACTGGTGATCCGGGAAGGCCGCAACCGCCAGGTGCGCCGCATGACAGCCGCCGTCGGCCTACCCACGTTGCGCCTGGTGCGCGCCGCCATCGGCCCCTACACCCTGGATGGACTGGCGCCAGGCGGCTGGTGTGAGCAGACGCCGACCGCGCTGTAGCTCGGCACACTGGTTGCACGCGCGCAGGGACGGTAGAGTCGGTCTTCACAGGTGCCTGAGAGACCCCAGCAACTTGAAAACCCGCGCACCAGACGCAGATGCAAC
>NZ_JBFJMY010000519.1:0-2643 GCF_041633695.1 Hydrogenophaga sp. | reverse complement strand
ATTCGCCAGGCCCACTACGCGGCGGGCGACCAGGTGAACCAGGCCCAGGGCAAGTTGTACGAAGCCAGCGCCGACGTGGGCAAGCTCGAGGCCGAAATCCGTTTTGTGGTGGAAGGCCGTACCCGGGTCGAGCAGCGTCTGGGGCAGCTCAAAGAGCAAATGGCCTCCTGGACCCAGCGCAGCCAGGACGCAGCGGTGGAGCTGGAAGAGATCGCCGCCAAGCTCATGGAGGCGGAAGAGAAGTCGGTGGTGCTGGCGGCGCAGGGCGAAGACCAGGCCGATGTGTTGCCCAACATGGAAGACCAGTTGCGTCAGGCCCAGGCACAGGCCAACGAGCAGCGCGCCAGCGTGACGCAGGTGCAGCAGCAAATCCAGGTGCTGGCCGCCGATCAGCGCAGCATCGAAGAACAAAGCCGCCAGCTCCAGTCGCGCCACGAGCGCCTGAGCGCCGATCGCAACGCCCTGGCCGCGCCCGATCAGGCGCGGGTGGAAAACGCCCAGATCCAACTCGGCGTGGCCCAGGAAGCGGCCGAAATGGCCGAGGCCCGGTTGCACGAGTTGCAAGACAGCGTGCCCCAGCTCGACGACGAGCGGCGCGCGGCGCAACAGGCGGTGAACCAGGAGTCGGGCCGGCAGGCCGATCTGACGGCGCGCATGGAGGCGCTCAAGGCGCTGCAGGAAAAGGTCAAGACCGACGGCAAACTCAAACCCTGGCTGGCCAAACACGGGCTGGAAGGTATGCAAGGTCTGTGGAGCCGTATCCACATCGAAACCGGCTGGGAGAACGCGCTGGAAGCCGCCTTGCGCGAACGTCTGGGTGCCTTGGAAGTGTCGCGGCTGGACATGGTGCGGGCTTTCGGCAACGATGCGCCGCCGGCCAAGCTGGCGTTCTACAGCCCGACCCAGGTGCCGGGCGCGCCCGAGCGCAGCATGGGCCTGAAGCCGCTCGCCGACTGGTTGCGCCTGAACGACGCCGGCCTGAGCGCCTTGATGGCCGACTGGTTGCGTGGCTGTTTCACCGCCCCCCAGCTCGAAGACGCCCTGGCGCAGCGCGACAAGCTACAGCCGGGGGAAACCATTTTTGTGCCCAGCGGCCATGCGGTGAGCCACCACAGCGTGAGCTTTTACGCGCCCGACAGCGAGCAGGCCGGCCTGCTGGCGCGGGCGCAGGAAATCGAGAACCTGGAAAAAAGCGCCAAGGCCCAGGTTTTGATCGCCGAACAGGCGCGCGCCGCCCTGGTGCGGGCCGAGGCCGCCTACAGCGACGCCTCGCAGCGCCTGGTGGCGACCCGGCGCGAGAGCGGTGAAAGCCGCAGCCGCGCACACGAATTGCAAGTGGAGGCCTTGCGCCTCACCCAACTGGCCGAACAAACCCGCGCCCGCAGCGACCAGATCGCGGGCGACCTGGCCGAGGTGGAAGCCCAGCTCGAGGCCCTGCAGGAACGTCGTGTCACGGCCGAGGGATGTTTTGAAGAGCTGGACATGCAGCTGGCCGACTGCCAGGAACGCCACGCCCAGCTGGACGACAAGGTGATCGAGGCCGAGCGCCGCCTCAACCAGACCCGTGAGCAGCAGCGCACGCTGGAGCGCTCGGCGCAAGAAGCCACGTACGCCCTGCGCAGCCTGCAGGCACGCCAGGGCGAACTGCAGCGTTCGCTGGAAACCGCTGCCACCCAAGAAAAAGCCTTGCACGAGGAAAACACGCGCGCCCAGGAAGAGCTCACCCGCCTGTCCGACGCGGCGGCGCAGGCCGGTCTGCAAAGCGCGCTGGCGATCAAGCTGGAGCGCGAGCAGACCCTGGGCGCGCAACGCAGCCAGTACGACGACCTGACCCTGAAACTGCGCGCCAGCGACGAGCGCCGCTTGCAGCTCGAGCGGGAGCTGGAGCCGCTGCGCAGCCGCATCACCGACTTCCAGCTCAAGGAACAGGCGGCGCGCCTGGGCGTGGAGCAGTACAGCCAGCAACTGGCCGAAGCCGAGGCCGATCTGGCCGCCGTAGAGCAATCGGTGCAAGAAGGCCATGTGCGCCTGACCGGTTTGCAAGGCGAGATCGACCGCTTCCACCGCGAGATCCAAAGCCTGGGCGCGGTCAACCTGGCCGCCCTGGACGAACTCACCAGCGCCCGCGAGCGCAAAACCTTCCTGGACGCGCAGACCGCCGACCTGACCGAGGCCATGACCACGCTGGAAGACGCGATCAAGAAGATCGATAGCGAAACCCGCGAACTGCTGGGCAGCACCTTTGAGACCGTCAACGGCCATTTCGGGCGCATGTTCCCCGAGTTGTTCGGCGGTGGCAACGCCAAGTTGGTGATGACGGGCGAAGAAATTCTGGACGCGGGCGTGCAGGTGCTGGCGCAGCCGCCTGGCAAGAAAAACCAGACCATCCACCTGCTCTCGGGCGGCGAAAAAGCGCTCACCGCCATTGCGCTGGTGTTCGCGATTTTCCAGTTGAACCCCGCGCCCTTCTGTTTGCTCGACGAGGTGGATGCGCCGCTGGACGACGCCAACACCGAGCGCTACGCCAAACTGGTGACCAGCATGAGCCAGCAGGGCACCCAGTTCCTGTTCATCAGCCATAACAAGATCGCCATCGAAATGGCCAAACAATTGATCGGGGTGACCATGCAGGAGCAGGGCGTT
>NZ_JBFJMY010000518.1:0-2645 GCF_041633695.1 Hydrogenophaga sp. | reverse complement strand
GCTGACGCTGGCCTATGTGCGCGAGCGCAAGGCCTTCGGCGCCACGCTGTGGGACAAGCAGGCGATTCGCCAGCGCATGGCCATGCGGGCAGCGCAGGTGGCGGCGGCCCGCCAGTTGGTTTACCACGCGGCCTGGCTCGATGCGCAGGGGCGCGAGTGCGTGAAGGAGGTGTCCATGGTCAAGGCGCTGTGCGGCGAGCTGGTCAACGATGTGGTCTATGACTGCCAGCAGTTCCACGGCGGCTTCGGCTACATGCGCGAGGCCGCGATCGAGCGTATGGTGCGCGACGCACGCGTCCAAGCTATCGGTGGCGGTGCCACCGAGGTCATGCTCGAAGAAGTGGCGAAACGGTTGTGAACATGAGCACCTCTCAAGCTACTTCAGTCATGGAAGAGCCGGTCGAGCTGCCGCTGAAGGAGGTCCTGCCCGGCATCCTGATGTTCACGCTGCCGGTGGACTATGGCATCGACCACGTCAACATCTACCTGATTCGCGAAAGCGAGGGTTGGTGCCTATTCGACACGGGTGCCGACTGCGAAGCCGCCCGTGCGCTGTGGCTGCGCGCCCTGGAGGGACCACTAGCGGCCGGCCTGACGCGCATCATCGTCTCGCACCACCACCCCGACCACCTCGGGCTGGCAGTGTGGCTGCACGAGCGCACCGGCGCTACCATCCTGATGCGCGAGGAAGAACGGACGGTGGCGGGGCAGACGCACGTGCCCAGCGCCGATGACCGCGCCTACTGTATCGACTTCATGTGCCGCCATGGGGTGGCGCCGGAGGATGCGCAACAGGTGGTGGGCGGGGTCTTGCAAAGCAACATGGCCTGCGCCGTGCCGGCGCGCGTCGAGCCGCTCGAAGCCGGCCAGACGCTGCGCATCGGCGAGCATGTGTTCGAGGTGCTGGTGCTGGGCGGTCACAGCATTGCACAGATTTGCCTGTATGCGCCCAAGTTGAAGCTGCTGCTCACGGGCGACCAGTTGCTCGAACGCATCACGCCCAACATCGGCGTCTGGCCCTATGGCGAAACCGATCCGCTGCCGCGCTATCTGAACAGCCTGCGCACAATTGCCGCGCTGGATATCGAGCACGTGCTGCCGGCCCATCACGACGTCTACCACGCCGGGGTCAAGCGCGCGCACGGACTGGTGGCGCACCATCAAAAAGCGTTGCGCAAGTTCATGGCGCGCCTGGGCGCGGGGGGCATGAATGCCACCGAACTCGGCTACGCCGTTTATGGCGCGCAGAGCGACCCGCTGCATGCTTACCTTGCCATGGGCGAAACCCTGGCGCACCTGCTGTGGCTGGAGCGCTCCGGCTACGTGCGCCATGAAGAAACGCTAGCCGCGACCCGCTGGTATCCGGTGACGGCGGCCGGCGAAGAGCCCACCCTCACCTTGTCTGGAGATATGTCGAGATGACAGAAACACACACCATCAACGAAGAAGAAATCGCCAAGAGATGGCAGAAGTTTGCCCATGTGTCTCCGTATAACCGCGAACTGGGCCTCCTGCCGCACGCAGCGCGAACCGACTGGTGCGTGCTCAAGGTCGAGTATCAGGAAGCGCTGGTGGGCGATCCGCAGACCAGGGTTTTGCATGGCGGCGTGATCACTGCGCTGCTCGACGCAGCGTTCGGATTCGCGATTTTCGTCAAGCTGCCAGAGATACGGCCGATGGCCACGCTGGACTTGCGCATCGACTACCTCAAGCCCGCCACGCCCGGGCGTGCGATTCTGGGAGGGGCCGTTTGCTACAAGCTGACTGCAGAACTGGCGTTCGTCCGAGGCGCTGCTTACCACGACACGCCGGACGACCCAATTGCCACCGCCGTCGGCATTTACATGTTTACTTCCGGGCGACCGGTATTGCGCAACGAGGATGTGCCACGATGAAATGGACCGAACAAATTGACCATGCGCGCGCCCAGGGTGACTGGAGCGAAGTGATCCGGGCGGTGCCCTTTGCGCGTTTTCTGGACTTGCGCATCGATGTCAAGGGCGAGGAGTTCACCTGCGTCCTGCCATTCCAGGAAAAACTGATAGGCAACCCCATCCTGCCGGCTCTGCATGGCGGAGCCACCGGGGGGTTTCTGGAGTGCGCCGGATTGTTCTACCTGCTGTGGCACATGGACAGCCGGGACTTGCCCAAGACCATCGATTTCAACATTGATTACCTGCGCTCGGGCCGTCCGCAGGACACCTATGCCAACGTCGTGATGGTCAAGCTGGGCCAGCGTGTGGCGAATCTGCGCATCCAGGCATGGCAATCCAGCCCCGATAAGCCCATCGCCCTTGGCCACGGCAATTTCATGCTGCGTGCCTGAGCTCATTACGAAGGAGACAAATCCATGAGCCAATCTGTTTACAAATCCGTGTTTCGCCCCGGCCTCTTTGCCGGTCAGACGGTGATCGTCACCGGCGGTGGCAGCGGCATCGGCCGCTGCACTGCGCACGAGTTGTCCAACCTGGGCGCCAGCGTGGCGCTGGTGGGCCGCAAGATCGAGAAGCTGCAGGCGGTGCAGGCCGAGATCGAAGCGGCGGGTGGCAAAGCCAGCATCCATGTCTGCGACATCCGCGACGAGCCGGGCGTCAAGGACCTGGTTGCCGACGTGATTGCGCAGCACGGCCGGATCGATGGCCTGG
>NZ_JBFJMY010000517.1:0-2655 GCF_041633695.1 Hydrogenophaga sp. | reverse complement strand
CCGTCGATAGGACGTGGACCTCTACAGAACCGGCTTGCAGCCCCAAGCCGGTTCTGCGCAGCGAATCACGCCGTCTGCTGCAGCGTCTCGCCCAGCGCATCAACCAGCCGGTCGATCTCTTGCGGTGTGCTGATGAAGGGGGGCGCCAGCTGGACAGTGTCGCCGCCGTTGCGCACGTAAAAGCCTTTCTGGAACATCGCCATGGCGATGTCGTAGGGCCGCTTGGCGGGTTCGCCCGGCACGGGCGCGATGCTGATGCCGGCGGCGAGGCCGAAGTTGCGGATGTCGGCCACGTGTTTGGCGCCTTGCAGGCCGTGCACCGCGCGCTCGAAATGGGGGCTCAGTTCGCGCACGCGTTGCAAGGCGTTGTCGCTGGCCAGCAGGTCGAGCGAGGCGACCCCGGCCGCGCAGGCCACGGGGTGCGCCGAATAGGTGTAGCCGTGCGGGAACTCCAGCATGTAGTCGGGGCCGCCGGCGTCCATGAAGGTGTCGTGGATGTCGCGTCTGGCGACCACCGCGCCCAGCGGCTGCACGCCGTTGGTGACCTGTTTGGCGATGTTGAGGATGTCGGGCGTGACGCCAAAGGCCTCGGCGCCGGTCCAGCTGCCGGTGCGGCCAAAGCCGGTGATGACCTCGTCAAAGATCAGCAAGATGTTGTTCTGGGTGCAGATCTCGCGCAGGCGCTGCAAATAGCCCTTGGGCGGGATCACCACGCCGGCCGACCCGCTGAAGGGTTCGACGATGACGGCGGCGATGTTGGAGGCGTCGTGCAAGGCGATCAGGGCAAGCAAGTCGTCGGCCAGCTCGGCGCCGGTTTCGGGCATGCCCCGGTAAAAGCTGCCCATGGGCGGTTGGGTGTGCGGCAGGTGGTCGGCTTCAATGCCCTGGCCGAAGGTCTTGCGGTTGCCCACGATGCCGCCCACCGAGATGCCGCCAAAGTTCACGCCGTGGTAACCCTTCTGGCGCCCGATCAGGCGCGTTTTGCTGGCCTGCCCCTTGGCGCGCCAATAGGCCCGCGCCATTTTCAAAGAGGTGTCGGCCGACTCGGAGCCCGAGCCGGTGAAGAACACGCGGTCCAGCCCGGCGGGCATGCGCTCGACGATGCGGTTGGCCAGCTCGAACGACAGCGGGTGGCCGAAGTTGAAGGCCGGTGAGTAATCCAGCTCGGCCACCTGGCGCTGCACCGCCTGCACGATCTCGGCGCGCGCATGGCCCAGGCCGGTGCACCACAGGCCCGAGAGGCCGTCAAAAATCTGCCGGCCGTCGGCGTCGGTGAAATAGCTGCCCTGGGCGCTCACCATCAGGCGCGGGCGGGCCTTGAAATCGCGGTTGCCGGTGAACGGCATCCAGTGCGCGTCCAGCGCGCCGGGCTGGCGCATGGCCGCAGCGGTGTTGACCGTGGTGCGGGGCTGTGGCGCCTCTGCGGCGGGTGTGGGTGTGGAGGTGGGGCGCACGGTGGCGGGGGCGGTGGTGGCTTCGAGCACGGGCATGGGGGATTTCTCCTGGACGGTGGGACCGACAAGCCGACTATGGTGGCAGTTGCTGGAACCACCGAAAATGACAAGTTATCACCATTCACTTGAGCATTCATGAAACCAAAGCAAAAGGCCATCATCGGGCAGGTCAGCGACATGGACTTGCGCCTGCTGCAGGTGTTCAAGGCGGTGGTGGACTGTGGCGGCATGTCGGCCGCCGAGCTGGAGCTCAACATCGGCACCTCCACCATCAGCCGCCATGTGAAAGACCTGGAGACCCGCCTGAGCCTGGTGCTGTGCCGACGCGGCCGCGCCGGGTTTGCGGTGACACCCGAAGGCCAGCGGGTGTACGAAGAGACGCTGCGCCTGCTGGCGGCGGTGGACGGTTTTCGCAGCGGTGTGGACGATATCCACGCCCGCATGGGGGGCCAGTTGCACATCGCGGTGTTCGAAAAGACCGCGAGCAACCCCAAGGCCCGCATCGGCGAGGCGCTTGCGCGCTTCACCACGCTGGCGCCCGAGGTGCACCTGCAGGTGCACGTGTCGTCCATCACCGACATCGAGCGTGGCGTGATCGACGGGCGTTACCAGATCGGCGTGATACCGGCGCACCGGCCTTCTGAAAGCCTGCGCTACAACAACCTGTTCGACGAAAACATGCGGCTGTACTGCGGCCAGCAGCACCCCTTGTTTGGCCAAGACCATGCCCAGCTCACCTGGGAGGGTTTGCGCCAGCATCCGCTGGCCGGGCTGGGCTACCACTCGCCCAACATGGAGCTGAGCCACAAGGCGCAGTTGCCGCGCAAAGCCACGGGCTTCGACCAGGAGGCCATCGCCACGCTGATTCTGTCGGGCCGTTTCATTGGCTTTCTGCCCGACCACTACGCCGAGGCTTTCGAGCGGCGCGGCCGCATGCAGGCGATACGGCCCGACACCTTCCACTACAGCTGCCAGTTCGTCTGCATCGTGCGCCGCTCGCCACAGGCTTCGCGCGCCGCCGCAGCCCTGCACGCCGCCTTGGTGCAGGCGCACACCGACACGGATGGGGAAATCGTGTGAACAGGCCCTGTGGATCCGGCCCAGTGAAGTCTTGAGATCCGTTCGGGCAGAGCTTGTCGAAGCCTTCACCTCAGACCTTGCACGAGCCCTTCGACAGGCTCAGGGCGAACGGGTGTTTTTT
>NZ_JBFJMY010000516.1:0-2664 GCF_041633695.1 Hydrogenophaga sp. | reverse complement strand
GCTATGGGGCAAATAGACGGTGAAAAATGGACCGCTGCGGGCGATTTGCAGCCGACGCTTCTTCTGCCGCGCAGGCTCCTAGACGTCTGCCGTCAGGCGTTCACGTTCACGACCAGGCGCCCGCGCACCTGCCCGGCCAGGATTTTTTCGCCATAGCCCACGGCGTCGGCCAATGCCACCTCGGTGGTGATGGCCGCCAGCTTGCTGTGATCCAGATCGCGCGCCAGCTGCGCCCAGGCACTCTCGCGCTGGGCCATGGGCGCCATCACGCTGTCGATGCCGTACAGCGTCACACCACGCAAGATGAACGGCGCCACGCTGGCCGGCAAGTCCATGCCCTGTGCCAGACCGCAAGCCGCCAGCGCGCCGCCGTAGCGGGTGCTGGCAATGGCGTTGGCCAAGGTGTGGCTGCCCACCGAATCCACCACGCCCGCCCAGCGTTCCTTTTGCAAGGGCTTGCCGGCTGCACTCAAGCTCTGGCGGTCGATCACCTCGGTCGCGCCCAGCGACTTCAAATAGTCGGCCTCTTCCAATCGGCCGGTGGACGCCACCACGGTATGGCCCATCTGCGCCAGCAAGGCAATGGCGACACCACCCACACCGCCGCCCGCGCCAGTGACCAGCACCTCGCCGCTGCCGGGCGCCACGCCCGCTGCGTCCCAGTGGCGTTGCAAGGCCTGCACGCACAGCATGGCGGTGTAGCCCGCCGTACCCAGCGCCATGGCGTCGCGTTCGCTCAGACCCTTGGGCAAGCGCACCAGCCAGTCGCCCTTGACGCGCGCCATTTGCGCCAAGCCACCCCAATGCGATTCGCCCACGCCAAAGCCGTTCAGCAGAACCTGATCACCTTTCTTCCATTTGGGGTGGTCGCTTTGCTCCACGGTACCGGCCAGATCTATGCCCGGCACCAGTGGAAACTGGCGCACCACGGGTGAGCGCCCGGTGATGGCCAGACCATCTTTGTAGTTGAGGGTGGACCAGGCCACGCGCACAGTGACGTCGCCCGTGGCGGGCAACTGGGCCTCGTCGAGCTGTGTCAGATCGCAGCGGTAGCCGCTATCGGGTTTGGTGACCAGCAAAGCTTGGAACATGTGGAACTCCTCGGTTGGTTTCGGTGCTCAGGACGGGGGCGCGCTTTCGCGCCAAAGGCGGATCGCCAGCCACCAGCCCAGCGCGGCATTCACCAGCGCCAGCACGCTCAAGAACAAGCGCAGGCCCAGCGTTGGCTGGTTCAGGTGCACCCACCAGACCAGCGCGGAAGACAAGCCGTTGAAGGCCAACACCAACCAGAAGGTGCCACGGCTCGGTTGCCAGAGCCGCTGCCAGGCGGAAGATAAAATTGACATGCGCTCATTGTGCCGTGCGTTGGTTCTCGCTTTCCTGCAAGGCGCGCCACATGACCTTGCCGCTCCCGCTCTTGGGCAGCGCGTCCACAAACTCCACCACCCGTGGGTATTTGTAGGCGGCCATGTTGTCGCGGCACCAGTCGACGATGTCTTGCTCGCTGGTCTGGCCCTTGGCCGAGGCGCGCAACACCACCACCGCTTTCACGCTTTCGCCCCGGTAGGCGTCGGTGGTCGCGATCACGCAGGCCTCGGCAATCGCCGGGTGGCGGAACATGAGCGCCTCCACCTCGGCCGGCCAGACCTTGAAACCGCTGGCGTTGATCATGCGCTTCAAGCGGTCGGTGATGAAGAAGTAGCCGTCCTCGTCCACACGGCCCAGATCGCCCGAGCGAAAGAAGCGCTTGCCCTCGAAGTCGATGAAGGCCGCTTCGGTCGCGCCCGGTTGCTTCCAGTAGCCCGCAAACACGCTGGGGCCGTGCATGATGATTTCGCCCTGCTCGCCCACCGGCATCTCGGTCAGCGTGATGGGATCGATCACGCGCGCATCCACGCTCATGAACGGAATGCCCAGGCATTGCTGCTTGGGTGCGTCGGGCGGGTTGCTGTGTGATGGCGCGGCGGTCTCGGTCAGGCCATAACCCTCGGCGAAACGCAAACCGTAGTGCTCTTGCAGGCGTTGCGCCACCGCTTGCGGCATGGCCGCACCGCCACCACCGATGTAGACCAGGCTGGACAAGTCGTACTGGGCAAAGTTGGGGCTGGCCAGCAAGTCGATCACCATGGTCGGAATGTTGGTCCAGCTCGTCACACGCCAGCGGGAAATGAGCTGCCCGGCCAGATCGCGGTCCCAGCGCGGCATGATGACCAGCGTGGCGCCGCCATAAATGCCCGCGTGCATGCCCGACACCATGCCGGTGATGTGGAACATGGGCACCACCAGCAAGGTGATCGCATCGGCGCTGCCGTTGCCCCACAGGCTGCTGGCCACCGCGTTGTGCATGATGCTGGCGTGCGTGTGCATGCAGCCTTTGGGCAGGCCGGTGGTGCCACTGGTGTAGGGCAGCACGGCCAGATCGGACGGGCCCACCGTCAAGGGCGGCAGCGGCGCCGAACACGCCAGCGCCTGTGCCCATGTGCACGCGCTGCCACCCGGCACGTCGGGCACCGCGTGGGTGGCCCACAGCCAGGCCTGCCAGGCCGCCGGCACCTGGGCCTGCTCGCCCATGGCATCGCGGTATTGCGCAACCACCATGTGGCGCAAGCGCTGGTCGGCCTCCAGTGCCGTGTTGGCCTGCGCCAGTTCGCCCGCCAGATCGGC
>NZ_JBFJMY010000515.1:0-2664 GCF_041633695.1 Hydrogenophaga sp. | reverse complement strand
TGGGCGCCTTCGTGTGTTTCGTGCTGTGGCGTGCGGCCCGTTCGGCGTCGTCGGGTGTGCCCGGTCGCTTCCAGGCAGCGGTCGAAATGCTGGTCGAAATGGTGGACAACCAGGCCAAGTCGGTGATCCACAACGCGAACAGCCGCAAGCTGGTGGCCCCCTTGGCGCTGACCGTGTTTGTCTGGATCTTCATGATGAACTTCATGGACATGCTGCCGGTCGATTTCCTGCCAGCCATCTGGCATGCCGTCGGCCCGGCCATGGGTGCGCCGGACTACCTCCGTGTGGTGCCTACCGCCGACTTGTCCACCACCTTGGGCATGTCTGTCTCGGTGTTGCTGCTCTGCCTGTTTTACAACATCAAAATCAAAGGCCTGGGCGGATGGACGCACGAACTGGTGACGGCACCGTTTGGTACCAGCAAGAACCCGATCGCGGCGCTGCTGCTGGGTGTGATCAACTTCTCCATGCAAATGATCGAGTTCGTGGCCAAGACGGTTTCCCACGGCATGCGGTTGTTTGGCAATATGTTCGCGGGCGAGTTGGTGTTCATGCTGATTGCGTTGCTGGGCGGTTTTGCTGCCTTCTCGCTCAGCGGCGGTCTGTTCTTTATCGGACACATCATCGCCGGCACCGTGTGGACCATCTTCCACATCCTGATCATCACCTTGCAAGCGTTCATCTTCATGATGCTGGCCCTGATTTACCTCGGGCAGGCGCATGACGCTCACTGACGCGCAAATCTGCGCTGTGCATTGATTTTTCTCTCTCGTTGTTTCTCGTTTCTTTCTTTTTTATCTCGTTTATCTCATAGGAGTCATCATGGAAAACGTTCTGGGTCTTGTCGCACTGGCTTGTGGTCTGATTGTGGGTCTGGGTGCTTTGGGCGCCTCGGTTGGCATCGGCATGATGGGCGGCAAATTTCTGGAATCTGGTGCGCGTCAGCCTGAGCTGATGAACGACCTCCAGACCAAGATGTTCCTGCTGGCCGGTCTGATCGACGCGGCCTTCCTGATTGGTGTGGCTATCGCCCTGCTGTTCGCCTTCGCCAACCCCTTCACGCTGGCGTAATGGGTTTGGCTGCCGCCGGTGACGGCGCGGCCCGCTGCGTTGCAACTGCTCGCACGGGGCGATCCGTCCACGACGTTGTGGCAGCCAGTGCATCACCACTCATGTCAACACACAGAAAGGCGTTGCGATGAACATCAATGCAACCCTCTTCGCGCAGGCCATCGTCTTTGCGATCCTGGTGTGGTTCACGATGAAATTCGTGTGGCCACCCATCGCCAAGGCGCTCGATGAGCGTGCGTTGAAGATTTCCGAAGGTCTTGCGGCATCCGACAAGGCCAAGTCCGAACTGGCCGTGGCCAACAAACGGGTGGAAGAAGAGTTGAGCAAGTCGCGCAACGAGTCTGCTACCCGTCTGGCCGATGCCGAACGCCGTGCCCAGACCCTGATCGAAGAGGCCAAGGCCCGCGCCGGCGACGAAGCGACCAAGATCGTCGCCGCTGCTCGTCAAGAAGCCGAACAGCAGGTGATCAAGGCCCGCGAAGCGCTGCGCGAAGAAGTCGCAGCCTTGGCGGTCAAGGGCGCCGAGCAGATTCTCAAGCGCGAAGTCAATGCCGGCGTTCACGCCGACTTGCTGGGGCGCCTGAAAACCGAGCTCTGATGGCGAACCCCCGTTCGCGCACCCCGGTACAGCTTGGTATCGTCACGAGGCACTAAAAGGTAGACCATGGCCGAAATCGCCACCATTGCCCGCCCTTATGCGGAAGCGTTGTTCCAGTCCGCTGGCAGCGACGTGGCCAGCACCGCAGTCTGGCTCGACGAACTGGCCGCTGTGGCCAGCAACGAACAACTGCGCCAGTTCGCCGACAGCCCAAAAGCTTCGGCGGAGCAGGTTTTTGACGTCGTGCAGGGTGTGCTGAAAACCCCGCTGACCGAAAAGGCCGCCAATTTTCTGCGCGCCGTGATCGACAATGGTCGCATCGCCGCGCTGGCGGAAATTGCCGAGCAGTTCCGTGCGCTGAAAAACGCGCAAATGGGCACGTTCGACGCCGTGGTGTACAGCGCTTTCGATATCGACAGCGCGGCCCTGGCCGATCTGTCCGGTGTGCTGGAAAAGCGTTTTGGCCGCAAGCTCAATCTGCAGGTTCAACTGCAGCCCGAGCTGATCGGTGGCGTTCGCGTGGTGGTGGGTGACGAGGTGCTCGACACGTCGATCAAAGCCCGCCTGGATCAAATGAAGGTGGCCCTGACGGCCTGACGGTCCGTTCATTGGTCATGCCCGCATCACATTTAATGAAAGAAGGAAAGAGTCATGCAACTCAATCCCGCTGAAATCTCCGAATTGATCAAGTCCCGTATCGAGGGACTGGGCGCAGCTAGCGATGTGCGCAACCAGGGCACCGTGGTGTCGGTGACCGACGGTATCGTCCGTGTCCACGGCCTGTCCGACGTGATGCAGGGCGAAATGCTGGAATTCCCGGCCAACAAAGATGGCGTGCCATCCTTCGGCCTGGCCCTGAACCTCGAGCGCGACTCGGTCGGCTCGGTGATTCTGGGTGAATACGAACACATCTCCGAAGGTGACACCGTCAAGTGCACGGGCCGCATTCTGGAAGTGCCGGTCGGTCCCGAGCTGATTGGCCGCGTGGTCAACGC
>NZ_JBFJMY010000514.1:0-2689 GCF_041633695.1 Hydrogenophaga sp. | reverse complement strand
GCGTGATGGCCAGACCGGCCCGGGGCAGGCTGTAGTGCCAGACCTCGGTCATGTAGAAGAAGAACGCAAAAAACATCATGGAGAACGCGATACCAAAAGCCAGCGTGGCCAGGTTCACGAACGCGTAGGTACGGTGCTCGAACAAACGCAGATCCACCAGCGGCGCCGAGGCCACGCGCGCCCAGATCACAAAAGCCGTCAAGGCCACCAGACCGGTAGCGGCCACCACCACCAGTTCGGTGGCGGTCCAGTGCGCCGACTCCAGTTGCACGATGCTGAGTGCCAACGCACCCACGCCCAGAATCAACAAGCCCATGCCCACCACATCCACCGGGCGCCGGTTCTGCGGCTTCTTGGCCTCTTTCAAAAGGGCCGCACCGCGCCACAGCGACAAGGCGCCCAGCGGCAGGTTCAGGTAAAAGGCCCAGGGCCAGCCCACCGCGTCCACCACAAACGAACCCACGCTCGGCCCGATGGCCGCCGCCAGACCACCCACGGCGCCCCACAGGCTGACGGCCACCGCGCGCTTGCTGTGCGGAAACGCGTCGAGCACGATGGACAGCGAAGCTGGCGTCAGCATCGCCGCGCCCACCGCCTGCGCCACCCGCGCCGCGATCAGCCAGGAGGCCGATCCGGCCAGCCCGCAGGCCGCCGAGGCGGCCAGAAAAAGCGTCACACCCAACAGAAACACCTTCTTGCGGCCATGGGTGTCGGACAGCCCGCCGGCCGGGATCAACATCGCCGCGTAGACCACGGTGTAGGCGTTCAACACCCACGACATGTCGGCCGCAGACGTACCGGGAAAGCCCGCCTGTATGGAGCGGAAGGCGGCGAACAACATGGTGGTGTCCAGCGACACCAGGAACACGGCGATGCTGGCGACCCAGAACACGGGCCAGGGCGAAACCTGGACCGGCGGTTCCGTGACCGCAGCGGCTGGAAGGGTGGTGGCGGCGTCGGTCATGGCTTGGTCACCGGCTGATGGCTTGTAGGTAGACCGCCGGATCGGCGGACAGGCCGGCGTGTACCTGGCGCGTGCGCTCATCGGCCAGCACCTCGCTGGCGCCGGCTTCGAGACCGTCCAGCGCCGATCGCACCACCTCCTCGGGCGCCAGTTTGGGCACGTCGAAGCCACGCGTCAGATCGGTGTCGATGAACCCCACATGCAGGGCCAGCACCTGTGTCTTTTGCTCTTGCAGTTCGATGCGCGTGCCGTTGGTCATGGCCCAGGCCGCCGACTTGCTCATGCCGTAAACGCCGAGCAAAGGTCCGTTGATCCAGCTCGCGATGGACAGCACATTCAAGATCGCGCCACCGCCGTTGTGCGCCAGCACCGGCGCGAACGCCTGGGTCAGGCGCATAGGTCCGAACACATTGGTCTCGAAGTGGCGCTGGGCCGAATCCAGGCTGGTCTCGCTCAGAAAACCACCGGTGTGGGCAATGCCGGCGTTGTTGATCAACAGCGTCACATCCCCGCAAGCGCGGGCCGCAGCGGCCACCTCGTCGGACTGGGTCACGTCGAGCTGGATCGGCACCACGCCCGGCAAGCTCACGCTGCTCGGGTCGCGGGCGGCGGCGTAAACCTTGCGCGCACCGCGCGCCAGCGCCTCGCGGGCAAAAGCCAGACCGAGGCCCCGGTTGGCGCCGGTGATGAAAACAGTGGCATTGCTCAGCTTCATGGATATTCCTTCATAGAACGTTGGGAAATGAATATGACGGTCGTCATATAGTGAGATAAAAAAATGTTGAAAAGAACCGCCCAGGCCGCGTTCAGGGTGTGTCGTGCTGCGCGAGCAGTGCCTCGCGCGCCGCCTTCAGCATCGCCTTGCCCTGGGCGTTCACCCCCAGGGTGCGGGCCAGTTGCAAACTGCCCACCAGCGTGGCTACTACAGCCATCGCCTGCTCCGGCGTGCCTTGCGGCAGGCTGCGCTGCACCAACGCGATGAGGGCGCGCACGCGCTCGGCAGAAGGCGCCAGCAACTCGGGCGACTGGCGCGGCATCTCGGAACCGACCGCTGCGACCAGACAACCCGCTTCGACGCCACGCAAGTGCGCCTCGGAAAGGTAAGACTCCACCACCGAGCGGAACGCGCTGTGGCCGCGCGCAAGCCCGGTCTCGACACGCCGCTGCATGTTCGCAGCACTGTCGCGTCCGGCCCGCTCGATGGCCTCGGCCAGCAGCGCTTCGCGCGACGCAAAGTGGGCATAAAAACCGCCGTGTGTGAGACCGGCCTGTTTCATCACGTCGGCCACGCCCACGCCTGCGTAGCCGTTGCGCCGCAAAGCACGCGCCGCCACATCCACGATGCGTTCGTGCGTGGCTTCTCGGCGGCTGGGTGGAGTGTGCATGGGGCAGACTGTACCTTTATATGATGTTCATCATATTAATTGAACCACAAATATCCACATTGCCGACCGGGAAAACCCAGACCGGGGCCAGTTCTTGGTGCAGAACCGGCCAGTTCTCAACGACTCGGCTTTGGAGGATCGTCTCTGGGGCGCGTGGCCCGCCAACCCGCTTTCACCTGCTTCAAGAAGTCCGGGCGCGCCGTGCGCATGGTCTTGAGCACGTCGGGTGGTGCATCGGTTGCCTCGTGATCCGCCGCCCACAAGACGAGCTCCACCAGGACAGGAGCCAAGGCGATGCCCTTCTCGGTCAGGCGATAGATGAACCGGCGCATATCTTGCG
>NZ_JBFJMY010000513.1:0-2694 GCF_041633695.1 Hydrogenophaga sp. | reverse complement strand
TGCTGGCGCAGGGCGCGGGCGCGGTTGAGTGGTGATTCTTTGGTGACGAAACTGAGCGCGCTTTCGCGCAGCATGGTCAGTTGTTCAGCGCGTTCGCTGTTGTGGGTGGTGGTCATGATGGGGTGGTTGCTGGTCGTGAATGTCAATAGGATTTGGGCAGCCCCAGCACCTTCTCGGCGATGAAGCACAGGATGAGTTGCGGGCTGATCGGCGCGATGCGCGGAATCATGATCTCGCGCAGGTAGCGTTCGACGTGGTATTCCTTGGCGTAGCCATAGCCGCCCAGCGTGGCCATGGCGCGCTGGCAGGCGTTGAAACCAGCCTCGGCCGCCATGTACTTGGCGGCATTGGCATCGGCGCCGCAGGGCAGGCCGTTGTCGTATTTCCAGGCCGCGCGCATCGCCATCATTTCGGCGGCTTCCAGCTCCATCCATGATTGCGCCAGCGGATGCTGGATCGACTGGTTCTGCCCGATAGGCCTGTCAAAGACCACGCGCTCGCGGGCGTACTTGACGGCTACCTGCAGCGCCGCCCGACCCAGGCCGACGGCCTCGCCCGCGATCAGCACCCGCTCCGGGTTCATGCCATGCAGGATGTACTCAAAGCCGCGGCCCTCTTCGCCGATGCGGTCCTCCACCGGCACCCGCAGGCAGTCGATGAAGAGTTCGTTCGAGTCGACCGCCTTGCGCCCCATCTTTTCGATTTCGCGCACCTCGACAAAACGGCGGTCGAGGTCGGTGTAGAACAGGCTCAGGCCGAAGGTCGGTTTCTTGCAGTCCTCGATCGGCGTGGTGCGCGCCAGAATGAGCATCTTCTCGGCCACCTGGGCGGTCGATATCCAGACCTTTTGGCCGGACAGCACATAGTGGTCGCCAACCCGCTCGGCACGGGTTTTCAGGCGGGTGGTGTTCAGGCCGGTGTTGGGTTCGGTGACGGCGAAGCAGGCTTTCTCCTTGCCCTGGATCAGCGGAGGCAGCATGCGGCGTTTTTGCTCCTCGTTGCCAAACACGGCCACGGGCTGCAAACCGAAAATATTCATGTGCACGGCCGATGCGCCAGACAGTCCGGCACCCGACTGCGAGATGGCCTGCATCATCACGGTCGCTTCACTGATGCCCAGGCCGCCGCCGCCATATTCCTGCGGCAGGCAAACACCGAGCCAGCCGCCGTCGGCCAGGGCGCGGTGCAGCTCGTGCGGAAAGCCGCCAACCTTGTCGCGTTCGAGCCAGTAGCTGTCGTCGAAGCGGGCGCAGATTTTGCCGATCGCTTCGCGGATGGTTTCGTGTTCTGGGTTGGGTGTGAAATTCATGGATGAGAACGCTGTTCAACGCCCGCTGAAACGTGGGGCGCGCTTTTCCAGAAAGGCCTGCACGCCTTCACTTGCATCGCTACTTCGGGCGCGAGCTTCAATCAGAGACCTCTCGAGCGCCATTTGCTCGTGCAGGTTGCGTCGCGCGGCGCCTTCGCACAGTTGCTTGATGCCAGCCATCGAGGCGGTGGGCGCACGGGCCAGTCGTTCGCACAGGGTTTGGGCGCGAGCGCCCAACTCGGCGTCAGGCACGACTTCGTCCACCAAGCCGAAGTCGAGGCATCGGCGAGCGTCGATGGGGTCACTGAGCATGAGAAGCTGGCGCGCGCGCAGCGAGCCGATGCGTCGGTTGATGAAGTGGGATGCGCCCATGTCAGGGGACAAGCCGATGGCTGCGTACCCTGTGCGCAGCTTCATTGATGCTGCCGCCAGAGCGAAGTCGCCGCAAAGTGCCCAGCCGATGCCGCCACCGCCGACCGAGCCGTTGATGGCTGTCACCACCGGCACCGGCAGTTCCGACAGTCGCAGTAGCGCCGGGTGCGCGATGCCCACGAGCTCGTCAATATAGACGTCGAGCGTTCCAGCGTGTTGGCGCATCTCGGCGATATCCCCGCCGGCGCAGAATATCGTTCCGCTGCCGGTCAGCAATACGACCCGCGGCTTTGCTGCGGCAATCTCGGCAACTGCGCGGGCCAGTGCAGCAGTGGACGCGAGAGAGATCGTGTGAGGGCCGTCGCTGCGGTCGAGCACGATCCGGCCAATGTCCCTGGCCACACTCCAACGTACGTTGTCAGCAGTTTGTTCTTCCATCAGTTGCTCCAGTTTTGAACCCGGCGCGAGAATGCGGTGTTGTCGCATTCGAAATGAAGTGGTTTCAGATGATCGCCAGACCGAGGCGTGTGCCCTGGTCAATGGCGCGCAAGGCGTCGAGTTCGGCGGCCAGCTCGGCGCCGCCGATGACATCGGGCGCGAGGCCGAGCGCACGCAGTTCGGCAACCAGTGCGTTCTCGCTGTCCTGGCCGGCACACAGGACGATGGTGTCCACGGCCAGCGTTTGCGGCATGCCGTTGATGCTCAGGTGCAGGCCGGCATCGTCGATGCGTTCATAGGTGCAGCCCGAGAGCGTGCGCAGGCCGCGCCGCGCCAACTCGGCCTTGAGCGCCCAGCCGGTGGTCATGCCCAGGCTGCGTCCGGGTTTTTCCGGCTTGCGCTGCAACAGGGTAACTTCGCGTGGCGAGCTGACCGGCTGCATCGGTTTCAGGCCGCCAGCGGCTGAGGGCGAGGTGTCAACACCCCATTCAGCGTGAAACTGCTCGACCGCCTGGGGCGCGTTGGTCGCCTTACCCGCATGCTCGTCATGCAGCAGAAAGGTGGACACGTCGAAG
>NZ_JBFJMY010000512.1:0-2701 GCF_041633695.1 Hydrogenophaga sp. | reverse complement strand
GAATGTTATTGCTCTACGAATTTCTATATCACGCCACATCCCGACTCGTTCACTACTCACCCAACACTTTGTTAAGAATGGCCTGGTTTGACCCTAAGGTGCATGTAAGTAAGTGTGATCCCGCGGCTCTAGATAAGTATTACCAACAATTCGTTATATTTTACAGCGCACATCTTCTTTCTACATTTGTCGCTCGATTTTCCAGTAAAATTAATTTGGGTGAGAGTTTAACTAAGGCTATCGATAAAAACCTAGAGAAAGCAAATAGTAATCCACGGTGGCCAGAGTTGGTCACTTTCGAAGAGCTCAATGCCGAGAATCCTTGGGAAAACGATAAGACTATGAGGCAAATGTCATTTTGGAATATTTTAATTGAAGATCCAGGGATGGTGTTTAAAGCCAAATGCTAACAAGGCGCTGTTGTCGGACTGGTTTTCCGCTACGCTCCAAACCAGCCGCAAAGCACAGCGTTGAGCGACAGCTTTCCTGTTTGACCACCGACCGCTCATGGCCGACACCCGTCCGTCGCTCATTCACGCACGACATCGACCGCCGCTGATTGCGCAAATGAGCTTTAAACCGCTTGCGGAATAATGAAGCTTTCACCCGTTCATGAATGAATGGCGATCCGCAGCCGGGACACCAGTCAGGTCCGCCTTGCGTGAGATCTCGCGAGATGCGATGGGGAAAGGCGACGGGCGCGCGTGTCAGCCCATCCGGTTCGGCGGCACGATCCCCGCCCGCTTCATGCGGCGATAAAGCGTCATGCGGGCCAGGCCGAATTGCCGCGCCACCGCGCTCACGTTCCAGTGCGCCGCGCGCAGCGCTTGCAGCAGCGCGTCGGGGTCGCTTTGCAAGCTGTCTTCTTGCCCAGATGTTGTGCTGCGCGCGGGCAGGCGGCTTGCTTGCAGCTCGGGCAGGTCGTCCAGGTCTATGGGGCCTTCGGTGCAGATGCTCGCCGCGTAATCCAGCACGTTGCGCAACTCGCGCAGGTTGCCCGGCCAGGCGTGGGCCAGCAGGCGCTGGAACGCCGCCGGGGTGAGCGAGCGGTTGCCGAGCAGCCGCGTGATCATGGCGCCGAGGTCGCTGCGCTCGCGCAGCGGCGGCAGCTCGATGTGGGCGCCCTTGAGGCGGTAATACAGGTCGTCGCGGAAGCGTCCGGCCATCACCAGCGATTCCAGCGGCGCGTGGGTGGCGGCGATCACGCGGATGTCCACCGGCTGTGGCCGGGTGGCGCCCACCGGCAGCACCTCGCGCTCGGACAACACGCGCAGCAAGCGCGCCTGCAGGGTCAGCGGCATGTCGCCGATTTCGTCCAGGAACAAGGTGCCGCCATCGGCCTCGGCGATCAGGCCGCGTTTGCCTTTGGGCGAAGCGCCCGAGAAGCTGCCCGGCAAGTGGCCGAAGAGTTCGCTTTCGATCAGGTTTTCCGGAATGGCGGCGCAGTTCACGGCCACAAAGGGGCGGCTGCGCCGCTCGCTGCTTTTGTGCACGGCCTTGGCGAAATACTCTTTGCCCGAACCGGTTTCGCCGGTGATGAGCAGGCCAATGGGGGTGTTCACCAGCCGGGCCACGCGCTCCACCTGCCGGTCCAGCGCGGCGTCGCCCGCCGACAAGGCCGCCAACGGCGCGGGCACCGTGCGCGCACTGTGCGCGGCTACCGCCTGGCGCAAAGGCGGCGGTGTGGCCGACAGAAACAACAAGCGCCGTTCGCCCGCCAGCGTCACCGCGCGCTGGTCAGAAGGCTGCGCCAGCACGAAGCGGCCAATCTGGTTGAACGGCACTTCAAACAAAGATTCAAACGGCGTGCCCAGCAAGGGTTGCGGCTGGGCCTGCAGCGCCAGTTGCGCGCGCCGGTTGTGGCCGACCACGCGGCCGGCGTTGTCCAGCGCCAGCAGGTAGTCGGGCTGCACATCGAGAAACTGCGGCGTGGCCGAGAGGCGCAACACCCAGTCGTGCCGGTGGCGGTGCAGAAAGGCGGCGTTTTCAATGTCGTGCGCGACCATCTTCACCAGCTGCAAGGCCAGATGCTGGCTGGACTTGGGCTGGCTGGAGCTGAGTTGCGAAATGTCGAGCACCGCGCTCAGCTGCCCTGCGCTGTCGTACACCGGCGCGGTGGTGCAGGTGAGCGGAATGTGGGTGGCGTCGAAGTGGTCGTCCAGGTGCACCGTGAGCGCTTCGCCGGTGCTGATGCAGGTGCCCACGCCGCAGGTGCCGGCGTTGATCTCGCTCCAGTCCGCGCCCAGGTAGAGGCCCGCCTTGCGCAGGCTGGGTTCAAACACAAGGTCGCCGAGAAAGTCCACCGTGACCCCGCGCGCGTCGGTCAGCAGCACCACATAACCCAGCCCGGCCACCTTGTTGTAGAGCTCCTCCAGACCATGGCGCGCGATCTGCAGCAGCGCCTCCATTTCGTCCTGGTGCTCGCGCAAGCGCGCCTGCGGCAGGATGATGGCCTCTTGCATGCGGGTGGGGTCGAGCCCGTGCTGGTGCACGCAGCGGTGCCACGAATCGCGAATCACCTGCTCGTGCGCAGCCGCGGCCAGCGCGCCCGCGCCATCGCTGGCCACTTGCATCACGGTTGCGATGTGCTGGTGTTGAAGGGTGGACATGGGCGGCTCCTGCGCAAGCGAAACGGACAGGCTTGCACCATGGTGCGGCGCAGTGGCGGTGTCAATCAAGGGTTTTCCCTTGTCGATCGGGT
>NZ_JBFJMY010000511.1:0-2715 GCF_041633695.1 Hydrogenophaga sp. | reverse complement strand
GGTGGGTTATCCCGAAAACCCCCATGCCACCCGCAAACGCGGGACGGCGGCGGCCAACACGGGGCACCCCGAGGCGGGTGGCCCACCTGCCAAGCCCCAAACCGAGCGCCTGCGCCGGCCAGCCCAACCGGGGGCCTGCGCGGGCGCAACGGCGTCACACCGGGCTGTCGATGCGGATCCAGGTGGTTTTGGTTTCGGTGTACTTGTCAAAAGCGTGCAGCGACTTGTCGCGCCCCACCCCGCTCTGCTTGAAACCACCAAACGGCACCGTGATGTCGTCCTCGTCGTAGGAATTCACGTGCACCGTGCCCGCCCGCAGCGCGCGCGCCACGCCGTGCGCCTTGTTGATGTCGCGCGTCCACACCGCCGCCTGCAGGCCGTACACGCTGCTGTTGGCCTGCTTCACCACGTCCACGGCGTCGGTGAACGACAGCACCGAGAGCACCGGGCCAAAAATCTCGTCGCGGGCAATTGTCATCTGCGGCGTCACGCCGTCAAAAATCGTGGGCTGCACGTAGCAGCCACCGGCCACCGGCGTCGCAAGCGACCCACCGGCCAGCAGCTTGGCGCCTTCGCTCTGACCCAGGCCGATGTAGCGCATCACGTTGTCGAGTTGCACCTGGTCGACGATGGCCCCCATCACCGTGGCTTTTTCCAGCGGGTTGCCCGGCTGGAAGTTGGGCACCAGCTTGAGGGCCTTTTCCAGAAAAGCGTCCTTGATGCTTTCCTCCACAAACAGGCGCGACGGTGCGTTGCAGCTCTCGCCCTGGTTGAAGAAGATGCTGCCCACCGCCGCTTCCACCGCCTTGTCCAGGTTGGGGCAATCGGCGAACACGATGTTGGGCGACTTGCCGCCCAGCTCGGTCCAGGCGCGCTTCAAATTGCTCTGCCCGGCCATCACGTGGATCTGCTTGCCCACGCGCGTGGAGCCTGTAAAGGCGATGCAATCCACATCCATGTGCAGCGCCAGCGGGCTGCCCGCCTCGGGGCCATAGCCAGGCACCACGTTGAACACGCCCGGCGGAATGCCGGCGGCCAAGGCCAGCTCGGCCAGGCGCAACGCGGTCAGCGGCGATTTTTCGCTCGGCTTCAGCACCACCGAATTGCCGGCGGCGAGCGCGGGTGCGATCTTCCACGCGGCCATGATCATGGGGTAGTTCCAGGGCACGATCACGCCCACCACGCCCACCGGTTCGCGGGTGATCAGGGCCAAGGCACTGCTCGCCGTGGGCGCGATCTCGTCGTACACCTTGTCCACCGCCTCGCCGTACCAGCGTATGCAGTTGGCGGCGGCGTTCACATCCACCGCTCGCGCGTACTTCACCGGTTTGCCCATGTCCAGGGTTTCGGTCATGGCCAGCTCGTCGGCATGCGCCAGCAACTGTTCGGCAAACTTGATCATCACCCGCTTGCGCTGGGCCGGCGCCATGCCGCTCCAGCGCCGGTCTTCAAACGCCGCACGGCCTGCCGCCACGGCGGCATCCACATCGGCCTCGCCACAACGGGCCACGGCGGTCAGCACCCGGCCATCCACCGGCGAAATGCTGTCAAAAGTCTGGCCGTCGCGCGCGGCGACGCGTTCGCCGTTGATGAAGGCGCGGCCGTCAAAGCTCAGTTCGGTCATGGTTCACGTCTCTGGTGAGGGGGTTCAACAAGTCCACCATGCTACCCCCATGCGCGCGCCGGACCCGTCCGCTTCACGACAAGCGCAGTGGACCACTTGGCATCTCGGTGACCCCGGATCGGCCCCCTTGCCGATCCCCCCGCTTCAGGCGCCGGGTGCGAGCGCCGCCAGTTCGGCCCGGGTCGCGGCCTGGATTTCGCGCTCGTGTTTGCGCGTCTGCCGCGCCACCCGCACGCTGTAGCCCACGATGACGATGGTGACGGCCACGATCAGCAGCGTGGCCGCTGCGTAAATGGTGGGGTTGATGCCGCGCCGCGCGTAGCCAAAGATCACCTGCGGCAAGGTGTTCACGCCCGGACCGGAGAGAAATTCGGCGATCACCACGTCGTCGAACGACAGGGTGAACGACAGCAAGAAGGCGGCGAGCAAGGCCTGGTAGATGTTGGGCAGGGTGATCAGGAAAAACACCTGGTGCGGGCGCGCGCCCAGGTCCATGGCGGCTTCTTCGATGGAGCGGTCCATCTCCAGCAGGCGTGACTGGATCACCACCATGCCGTAGGCCATGCCCAGCAAGGTGTGGCCCAGGATGATGGTGAGCATGCCGCGCTCCGGCCAGCCAAAGGCATTCTGCGCGCCCACCATGAGCAGCAGCAGCGACAGGCCGATCACCACCTCGGGCATCACCAGCGGCGCGTTGACCATGCCGGAGAACACGGTGCGGCCGATGAAGCGCCGGTAGCGCACCAGCACAAAGGCGGCAAACGTGGCCAGCACCACCGAGAGCAGACCGGTGATGGTGGCGATCTTGATGGACAGCCAGAAGCCATCGACGATGCGGCTGTCGCGCGTGAGCGCCTCGTACCAGCGCAGCGAAAAACCCGTGAAGCGCGCGTCTTGCCGGGTGCTGTTGAACGAGAACACGATCATGAAAAACAGCGGCAGGTACAGGAACAGGTACACCAGCGCCATCCAGAACTTGCCAAAGTGTTTTTCGAGCAGTTGTTTCATGTCAAAGATCCTCGTTCACGCAACCAGCAACACAACCAAGGGCGCCGCGGGACTGGCTTTGCCAGACCGCCAGCGCCGCCCCC
>NZ_JBFJMY010000510.1:0-2723 GCF_041633695.1 Hydrogenophaga sp. | reverse complement strand
TGGCGCTTGGCGTCGATCGCCACCACGATGCATTGCGCGCCGTACTTGTCGCTGGCCTCGCGAATCAGTTCGGGCCGCGCCACCGCCGCTGAATTGAAGCTGACCTTGTCGGCTCCGGCGTTGAGCAGGCGCCGCACATCGGCCACGGTGCGCACGCCGCCACCCACGGTGAGCGGGATAAACACCTGCGAAGCCACGGCCTCGATGATGTGCAGGATCAGATCGCGCCCATCGCTGGTGGCTGTGATGTCCAGAAACGTGAGTTCGTCGGCGCCCTGCTCGTTGTAGCGCGCAGCGATCTCCACCGGATCACCCGCGTCGCGCAGCTCCACGAAGTTGACGCCTTTGACGACACGGCCGCCGGTGACGTCCATGCAAGGAATGATGCGTTTGGCGAGCATGTCGGTTTTCCAGTGCGGAGGGGGCAAGGCGTTGTGGTCAGCAGCGCACCCGTTCGGGCGGGCTACAGATCAGCCGTTGAGTTCGTCGGCCAGGCGCTGTGCGGCTTCAAAATCCAGATCGCCGCTGTAGATGGAGCGGCCGCAGATCACGCCTTCCACGCCGTCATCCTCGACGCCGCACAAGGCGCGGATGTCCTCGATATTGGACAGGCCGCCCGAAGCAATCACGGGAATGGACAGGGCTTGCGCCAGCTTCACCGTGGCTTCGATGTTGATGCCCGAAAGCATGCCGTCGCGTCCGATATCGGTGTAGACGATGGATTCGACGCCGTAGTCTTCGAATTTTTTGCCCAGATCCACCACCTCGTGTCCGGTGAGTTTGCTCCAGCCGTCGGTGGCAACCTTGCCGTCCTTGGCGTCCAGGCCCACGATGATATGGCCCCCAAACGCCGTACAGGCGTCTTGCAGGAAGCCGGGGTTCTTCACCGCTGCCGTGCCGATGATGACGTAGCGCAGGCCGGCGTCGAGATAGCGTTCGATGGTGTCCATGTCGCGGATGCCACCACCCAGCTGCACGTCCACCTCGGAGCCGATTTCCTTCAGGATGGCGCGGATCGCCTGTTCGTTTTTGGGCTTGCCGGCAAAGGCGCCGTTCAAATCCACCAGGTGCACGCGGCGTGCACCCTTGTCGACCCAGGATCGGGCCATGGCCGCAGGGTCTTCGCCGAAAACCGTGGATTGCTCCATGTCACCCTGCTTGAGGCGAACGCACTGGCCGTCTTTCAGATCGATGGCGGGAATCAACAACATGATGGTGGTGTGTGTGAACGGGTGAACTCAGGGGTTCCAGTGGAGGAAATTGCGGTAAAGCGCCAGGCCCTGATCGGCGCTCTTTTCGGGGTGAAACTGGGTCGCAAAAATGTTGTCGCGGGCGACCGCCGCCGCGAAGCGCTTACCGTACTCGGTTTCGCCCGCACTGTGCAAGGGGTCGGTGGGCAAGGCGTAGAAGCTGTGCACGAAATAGTAGAAGGCACCATCGTCCACGCCCGCCCAGATGGGGTGCGCCGGTCCCCGGCCCAGATCGTGGAACACCCGGTTCCAGCCCATTTGCGGCACCTTGAAGCGGCTGCCGTCGGCCTGTCGCTGGCCCTCCAGCTGGAACCGGTGCACACCGCCATGGATCAGACCGAGCCCCGGTGTGGGCACGCCGGTGCTGCTTTCTTCGCTGAAATCCAGCAACATCTGCATGCCCACGCAGACGCCGAACAGCGGCTTGTGGGCAGCGGCATGCAACACGGCGGCCTTGAGGCCGGATTCGGCGAGTTCGCGCATGCAGTCGGGCATGGCGCCCTGCCCCGGCAGCACGATACGCTCGGCAGCCATCACGTCTTTGGGGTCGGCGGTCACCACCACTTCGTAGCCGGCATCGGCGGCCACATGCGCCACGGCTTGCGACACCGAGCGCAGATTGCCCATGCCGTAGTCCACCACGGCCACTGTCTTGCGGATCATGGAGCGAAAGCGCTTAGAGCGAGCCTTTGGTGGAGGGAATCACATCGCCCATGCGCGGGTCGCGCTCCAGCGCCATGCGCAGAGCACGGGCAAAAGCCTTGAACACGGTTTCGGCCTGGTGGTGGGCGTTTTCGCCGTGCAGGTTGTCGATGTGCAGGGTCACGCCAGCGTGGTTGACAAAGCCCTGGAAGAATTCAAACGCCAGCTGGGTGTCGAAACCGCCCACCATGCCGCTCTTGAAAGGCACACGCATGTGCAGGCCGGGGCGGCCCGAAAAATCGATCACCACGCGCGACAGCGCTTCGTCCAGTGGCACATAGGCGTGGCCATAGCGGCGGATGCCACGTTTGTCGCCCACGGCCTGGGCGAAAGCCTGGCCCAAGGTGATGCCCACATCTTCCACCGTGTGGTGGCCGTCGATGTGCAGATCGCCCTTGGCCTGGATCTCGAGATCGATCAGGCCGTGGCGGGCAATCTGGTCGAGCATGTGGTCGAAAAAGCCGATGCCGGTCGACAGCTGGGCCGTGCCGCTGCCATCGAGATTGATGCGCACGCCGATCTGGGTTTCGGCCGTGTCGCGCTGGACCTGCGCCACGCGGTCGCTGGCCTGGGGGGTGTTGGGAGCGGAAGTCTGGGTCATATGGAAGCCTGGAGGGCGTCCAGCATCAGCGCGGTCTCTTCGGGTGTTCCCACCGTCAGACGCAAACAATTGGACAGCAATGGGTGCATTTTAGAAACATTCTTGACCAGAATCCGGCGCGCCTTCAGGGCCTGGAAGCAGCGTTGCGCCGCATCCACATCGCTGGCGCC
>NZ_JBFJMY010000509.1:0-2752 GCF_041633695.1 Hydrogenophaga sp. | reverse complement strand
TCCATGCGACTGGTCGGCGCCTAGAGTCCACTCGGGCGGCCCGTTCTATCGCTTGCTGCCCAAGGAGCCTGCGGATCGGTATTCCACGGTCACCCTATCGTTGTTCAGACCATGCGCGGGCGTGGCATTTCTGTCGTCACAAGGGTCGCGTGACCACGCCGTTTCTCAGGATATCCATGCTGCTTGCCGTCGCGTTTGCCCTCGCGCTTCACAAGCAACGCCAAGGTGATGCCCCGGCATTCGGGCGGTGCTTGTGCTCGGTGGTGCTGTTGCAGCTTTGCGCGCCGAGCGGGCATCGTCAAAGGCGCAGAAGAGGCGCAGGGGCGGCCGCGCATGCCGCTGTCTCTACTGTCTCTGTAGTGGCTGGCCGCGCCTCAAACCATGCCGGCCCGCACCATGGTGGCCCGCAGCGTGGCGAAATCGCGCTCGACGAAGGCGTCGAAGGCGCTGCCTGTCAATACGGCGGGCGTCCAGTTGTAGCGAGCCAGCGTCTCGGCCCAGGCGTTGCTGCGGGTGGCCTGCACCACCAGAGCGGTGAGCGCGTCCCGTTCGGTGGCGCTGATGCCCGCCGCCGCATACACCCCGCGCCAGTTGCCGATTTCCACGTCAATGCCCTGCTCTTTGAGCGTGGGCACGGCGATGCCTGGCAGGCGCTGCGGCGAGGTGACGGCGATGGCGCGCATTTTTCCGCTGGCGATGTAGCGGGCAAATTCGCTCAGGCCACTGCCGCCCACGGTGACGTTGCCGCTGAGGATGGCGGCGGTGGCTTCACCGCCGCCCCGGAAAGGCACGTAGTTGATCTTGGCGGCCGACACGCCCACCGCCTGCGCGATCTGCGCAACGGCGATGTGTTCGGTGGAGCCGCGCGAGCCCCCGCCCCAGCGGATACTGCTGGGGTTTTTCCTGAGCTGGGCCACCACGTCGGACATGCTCTGGTAGGCCGAATCGGGGGGCAAGACGAACACGTTGTATTCGGTGATCAGGCGCGCGATCGGGGTGAGCTGGGTCAGGGATACCGGGGGTCGGCTGGTGATGATGCCGCCCAGCATCACCGCACCCATGACCATCAAGGCGTTGGGGTCGCCCCGGCTGGTGTTGTAGAACTGGGCCAGACCGATGCCACCCGCAGCCCCGCCCTTGTTCTCGTAGCTCACCGTGGCCAGGTCCAGGGTCTGCAAGGCGCGCCCCAGGGCCCGGCCCAGGCTGTCCCAGCCGCCACCCGGGTTGGCCGGGATCATCAGGCGCACATCCATGCCGGCACGGCCGGGCAGCGGCAGACAGGCCAGCAAGGCCAAGGCGCCCAGGGATTTGAGAAAAGTGTCGCGATGCATCGCGCGCTCCAAGGTTTTTTGGCTCATCGAATCCAATATGCTGCAACACCAGACTGTCAGCCCGCTGTCTGGCGCCACCGGGCAAACCCTAGACAATGCGGGCACACCCGGTGCCACCGGTCCACTGCATCCTGCCCATAATCGTGCAGACATGAAACTGCTTCTGATCGAAGACAACCTCACCATGCAGACCACCTTGCAGCGCTCGTTCGAGCGGCGTGGCATGCAGGTGCTCACCTGTGGCGATGGGTCCAGGGCGCTGGCGCTGTGGCAGGCCAGTTTGCCAGACGCGGTGCTGCTGGACCTGAGCCTGCCCGGCGTGGACGGACTGGAGGTGCTGAGCGCGGCGCGTGCGGCGGGCCTGACCACGCCGGTCATCATCCTCACGGCGCGCGGCACGGTGGGCGACCGTATTCTGGGACTCAACATCGGTGCCGACGATTACATGGCCAAGCCCTTCGATCTGGACGAGCTCGAAGCCCGCGTGAAAGCGCTGGTGCGGCGTTCGGCCAATCCGGTGGACAGCGCCGCCATCGCAGCGCCACACGCGCCCGCCTGGTGCGGCCTGCACGCCGAACACGACAGTGGCGCGGTGTATTTCCAGAACCAGTTGCTGGAGCTGGCGCCGCGCGAAGCGGCCTTGCTGCGTGCGGTGCTGGCACGCCCCGGGCATGCCATTTCCAAGGAGCGCCTGTTCGAGCTGGTGTTTCCCGGCGAGAGCCAGGCACAGCCCGAAGCGATCGAAGTGGTGGCCTACCGCCTGCGCAAACGCATCGCCCACACCGGCGTGCAACTGGTGACGCTGCGCGGCCTGGGCTACCTGCTCAAGGCCAGTCCATGAAGACGGTATCGCTGCGCCGCACTTTGCTGCTGGGCATTTTGCTGCCGGTGTTCGGCTTCATTCTGATCAACACCGTGGTCCTCTACCGCCAGGCCCTGGCCGCCGCCGACACCGCCTACGACCGCACCTTGCTGGCCACGGCAAAGTCGCTGGGCGAACAGCTGCAGGTGGTGGGCAGCGGCGAGCAGGCGCAGGTGCGTTCGTCCCTGTTGTACTCGGCACTCGAAGCCTTCGAGGCCGACAACCGCAGCCGCATTTTTTACCGCGTGAGTGGTTTTTCGGGCGAGATGGTCTCGGGCTTTGAAGACCTGCCGCTGTGGCGCGGGCGCTTGCCCGAGCAAAGCATTTATGCCGCGCTGGTGGCGTTTTACGACGACGAATACCGGGGCTTTCCGGTGCGCATGGCGGTCCTGCTGCAGCCCGTGGCCGGCGTGGACGGTCAGGGCATGGCGACGATACAGGTGGCCGAGACCCTGGAATTGCGCCAGACGCTGGCGCGGCAGATCCTGATCGACACGCTCTGGCGCCAGGCCGGCCTGGTGATCGTGATCGTGCTGGTGGTGGTGTTCGTGGTGCAACG
>NZ_JBFJMY010000508.1:0-2759 GCF_041633695.1 Hydrogenophaga sp. | reverse complement strand
TGAAGCATGTAGGCCAGGTAGTCGGGTTCGAGCAGGTCGTTGATGGCGACGACTTCGATGTCAGAAAAGTTCTGGATCGCGCTGCGCAAGACGTTGCGCCCGATGCGGCCAAAGCCGTTGATACCGATTTTGATGGTCATGGGTTTCTCCAATAGTTAAAAAAATGCTGCGCGCGCGGCTCGGCTCGAATCGCACGCGCGGGGCGCTACCGAGCAGGCCACCGGATGGATCAACACGGGCTCGCCGGGTCGGCCAGCAAGGCCGAAATATTGGCGATCACACGATCGGGGTGGCATGCCTCGATGGGCTGGCCCATGTTGTAGCCATAGGGGAGCGCCCAGACCGCAACACCTGCGTTGCGCGCGGTGGCCACGTCGATGGAGGAGTCACCCACAAACAACGCACGATCCGGGCGCACTTTCCATTGCGCTAGACAGCGCTGGACACCCGCCGGGTCGGGCTTCTTGGTCTCCAGCGTATCGCCGCTCAGAACGCTATCCAGCAGCGGCTCCAGGCCATGGACTTCCAACACCGTGGCGGTATAGCGCCCCTCCTTGTTGGTCACCAGGGCCAGCTTCACGCCCAGTTCGCGCAATGCGGTCAAGGTCTCGCGGACCTCGGGGTACAGGTGGCTGCGGGTGCCGCAACGCCGCTGGTAGTTCCGATCAAACTCGGCCGCGATCAGGGGCAAGCTGCCGCTGTCACGCACGGAGGCGACATCCGTCTTGACCGAAAACGCCAGCGCTTCGATCAAGAGGCTGCGTGTGCCGTGCCCGATCCAATCGTTCACCTGTTGCTGCGAAACTTCCGGCAGCTCAAAGCGGCGCAGCGTATCGTTCACGGCGTCGGCGATTTCGGGCGCGGTTTCTACCAGCGTGCCGTCCAGGTCGAACATGACCAAATCAAATGCCCGCGTCATGCTGGTGACACCCGTGATCGCACCGCGTCCACCACGGCCTCGGCGGTGATACCGAAATAGGTGTACAAATCTTTGGCCGGCGCCGATTCCCCAAAGCTGCTGATGCCGATGACAGCGCCTGAGCGCCCCACGTATTTGCGCCAAAAATCGGGATGGGCTGCCTCGATGGCCACCGCTGGCCAAGTCGGCGGCAACACCGAAGCCTGGTAGCTGGCAGACTGCCGATCGAACACATTCGAGCAAGGCATGGACACCACCCGAGTGCGTATGCCCAATGCCGTCAGCGCCGCCTGCGCCTCTATCGCCAGCGAGGTTTCTGAGCCGGTGGACAAGATCACGGCTTGCGCACCCGGCATGTCTGACAACACATAGGCACCACGCCGTATGCGATCCACCATGCGTGCATCGGTCAACGGTGGCAGATTCTGGCGCGACAGGCACAAGGCACTCGGCCCATCGCTACGCTCCACCGCACAGGCCCAGGCTACCGCAGTCTCCAGTCCGTCAGCGGGACGCCATACGTCCAACCCAGGGATGATGCGCAAGGAGGGAATGTGCTCCACGCTCTGGTGGGTCGGTCCGTCTTCTCCCAGGCCGATGCTGTCGTGCGTGAACACGTGGACGACGCGTATCTTCATCAACGCGGCCATGCGGATGGCATTGCGGCTGTAGTCGCTGAAGGTCAAAAAGGTGCCTCCGTAGGGGATATAGCCACCATGCAGTGCCATGCCGTTCATGATCGCCGCCATGCCGAATTCGCGCACGCCGTAGCTCAGGTGGTTGCCCCAGGTGTCGCGACCTGCCTTTTTGCAGCCTTTGAAATTGGTGAGATTCGAGCCGGTCAGGTCCGCGCTGCCACCGAAAAACTCCGGCACCAATGGCGCCAGGACGTCCAGCGCGTTTTGACTGGCTTTGCGGGTTGCGAACGCCTCGGGTCGGGCAGCGACGTCGGCCAACAGCGCGGGCAAAGCATCGGCCAGCGCGGGCAGCAAGTCGCCCCGCATGCGGCGCTCAAATTCAGCGGCCTGGCCAGGGTACAAAGTTCGATAAGACTCAAAGCGCACACGCCAGGCACGTTCGGCGTCCCGTCCCCGCTCCAGCGCGTTCCACGCCTTGACCACGGCGGTCGGCATTTCAAAAGGCTCCGCCAACCAGTCCAGAGCTGCGCGCGTGGCCGCAACTTCGGCCGAGCCCAATGCGGCACCATGCACCTCGTGTGTGCCGGCCTTGTTGGGCGAACCACTGCCGATCACCGTCTTGCAGCAAATCAAGGTAGGTTTGCCGTTCGGCAGATACGCCTGTGCCTTGGCGGCGTGGATGGCCGCGTCCACGGCGGCGGCATCGTGCCCGTTCACATCGGCGATCACATGCCAGCCATAGGCTTCGAAGCGCTTGGGCGTGTCGTCGGAGAACCAGGCTTGCACATGGCCGTCGATCGAAATGCCGTTGTCGTCGTAGCACACGATCAGTTTCGACAAGCGCAGCGTGCCAGCCAGCGAACAGGCTTCGTGGCTGATGCCCTCCATCAGGCAGCCATCGCCCACAAAGGCATAGGTGAAGTGGTCGACGATGTGGTGCTCAGTCCCGTCTTGATCGTGGTTGAACTCGGTGGCCAGCAGTTTTTCAGCCAAGGCCATGCCCACGGCGTTGCTGACACCCTGCCCCAGCGGTCCGGTGGTGGTTTCCACGCCCGGCGTGACGCCGAACTCCGGATGGCCAGCGGTCTTGCTGTGCAGTTGGCGAAAGCGCTTCAGTTCGTCCATTGACAAGTCGTAGCCGGTCAGGTGCAGCAGCGCGTAAATCAACATCGAGCCGTGACCGTTGGAGAGCACAAAGCGGT
>NZ_JBFJMY010000507.1:0-2762 GCF_041633695.1 Hydrogenophaga sp. | reverse complement strand
GATGGGATGGCCAGGAGTTTACCTTGCATTGCCGCGTCCGGTTTGGGCACGGCTGCCGTTGACGCGTGCAGCGGTGCGTGCGTCGCGGTGGCCGGATTTGGCGCTTCGACCAGCGGTTGCAGTTGCACGCCGCAGCTGCCCACCCACTGCGCCAGGGTCGAGCGTGCCAGCGGCACCCCAGCACGGGCATAGATGGTCTCCTGGCGGTACAGGGGCAGGTGGTCCGCGTACTTGGCCACCAGCACCTGGGCCAGCAAGCCGGTGGTGGCCAGGCCCTTGTCGATGATGTGCGCCTCGACCGGTTTCTGCTTGAGCGTCTGGCAGCATGCGCACACCCATTTGCCGCGCACATGGCGGTGCACCGTGAACACGCCGGGCGTGTAGTCGAGCTTCTCGGCCACGTCCTCGCCCATGCGGCGCATGGCCTGACCGCAGCACTCGGTCACCTCGGGCTCGTGTGTGAATTCCTGGCGCGCCAGTTGTGCCGGCAGTGGCCGGCGCTTGGGTTGCTGGCGTGGGCTGCGCTCTTCAGCCGGGCGCAGCTCCTCGATCTCCTCACCCACTGCCTGCAGGTCTTCTTCGAGGGCATCTTCCAGCAGGCTGCGCTGATCGGCGTTGAGTGCCTCGGTCTTGGCGGCAAACTTCAGCCGCTTGAGGATCGCCATCTCGTAGCTGAGCTTGTCCAGCAGCGTCTGCTTGTGTTTGAGCTCGCTCATGAGGTGCTGCAGCATCTGGCGCATTTGCGCCTCGTTCATGCTCTGCAGATCCACCGTTTCGTTCATGGCCGTCATCATCTGCGATGAGCGGGCAGCCGCCTACTGGCGTATCCACGAATTGAACGCCACCCGACGGGCGACCAACATCACAGCACCGTGATCACAGCGTCTTCTCCCAGGCGCTGCCAGGGCAAGCCCGTGACCAGGGCTTGCAGTTGTTCGACGCTGAGTGTGAGCCGAGGACCAAGGCGCTCATCGCCCCAGGCAAACTTGCCCTGGTTCAGGCGCCGTGCGGCCAGCCAGACGCCAAAGCCATCGTGCACCAGTACCTTCAGGCGGTTGGCTCGTGCGTTGGCAAAGAGGTACGCGTGGTGCGGGCGGGCCGCGCCAAAGACTTGCACCACTCTGGCCAGGGCCGTCTCGGGGCCGGCACGCATGTCCAGCGGTTGCGTGGACATCCAGATCGCATCGACCCGGATCACCGCAACACCTCGCGCAAGAGCGCCCCGCACTGGCCCAGTGGGCACTGCAGGCTGACCACCAGTTCGCCGCGTTGCAGGCGCACCTGGACTGGCGCAGCCAGCGGCGGTAAAGGCGGAGATGGCGGTAAGGCAGCCAGCGCCTGCTCATCATGGGTGCTGGCCGCCATTGCCGCCAGCGGCAGCGAGATGAAGCCGGGCTCAGCATCCGTACAGACGCCCGGTTGAGCGCGCACAGAGCCCGCCTCCCGAATCCATCGGTGCACCATGTTCGCGTGCAGCCCGTGCGACAAGGCCACACCACCGACACTGGCACCGGGCTGCGCGCACGCTGCCACCAACTGTGCCTTGAACGCTTTGCTGTATTCACGCCGGCGCGGCCGGCCTTCGCTTGAAAACTGTTCCATCGTCTCCACGATCCTCCAATCGTGGACACGATGCCCGCTTCTCACGGCACTTTCAATATGGGGTCACCGGACGGATACGCCTCTTCACCGCTTGCATGCGGGTGCGCGTTGTTGGTGCAACGTCGTCAAACCCCGTCGGCCGCACCGTGTTCGCAGGCGACTTTCCTGAGTTGACAGCGCTACGGGCTGCCATAGACGAACTCAGCGCGACCTACGCCGGGCTGATCTGATCGCACGATTAGACGCAGAAAGACACCGTGCCGGTAACCCAGTAGACTGCAGTAACCACCCAGCTTCTCGAAGTCGCGGTCGTCAGATTCTGGGTTGTTGGACTTCTTGAGTTCGAAAACGATGTGGTTGTCGCCAGTACCTCGTCGATGAACAATCACGTCGGGAAAAACTCGGCTCCCGTGCTCAGCGTCGTCGCTTGATCCAAACGCGATTACCTTGGGATCATGGCCGTCACGGTTGTATTCAGAGTCAACGTCCGAGCCCTCGAACGCAGCTTCTACGTAGATCGCGAATCGATGCGTCATCGTCCGTTCGTTCACGTCTGCCTGCAGAAGATACGCGTCGCGGTCTAGGAACGTCTGCACCGCAGTGATCACGGACTCAGCCAGCAGTTTTTCGCCCCGGCAGCTTGCCCGGAGGGCATCAGCCCACGTCATGTGGTTGCTCCATTTGGATGCAGAGTCAACAGAACGACTTCCGCTTATGACAAAGCCGCATCTGGCTTGGGGCCCGGCGTCGAAGCCATGGCTGGAGTTGAATCTGTTGGACCTCCCAGCAGATTTAGCATGTCGGTTATGACGTTTGGAAAGTCCCCCACCGGCGCGAGCCGTGCCAATAGCTCCATCGTCTCCTTGCCGCCGAAATCGGCAATCTGCCTCAACCGGGCGTCCGTGGCTGTGGGATCGGACGCGAGCAACAAAGCCCTTAGATATTCAACGTGAAGGTTGCGCGCTTCGGCCAAAACTTCTGACCAGGTCATGACCGTTATGCGCGTGTCGTGCTCTTCAAACCCTCCCTTGTCATGACCAACAAGCAAGCCCTTGACCGTTATGTTCTTGCTGGTGTAGACGGCGCGGATGATCTTCAGATATTCACCCAACTGACCATACTCTACGGGCTGCAACGTCTTTCCGGCTTCGGGGCCCTTG
>NZ_JBFJMY010000506.1:0-2765 GCF_041633695.1 Hydrogenophaga sp. | reverse complement strand
GCCAAGGTTGGTAGAGGCCAACCACCAAGCATGCCACTGGGTCTTTCCGACCTGGCCTAGGCAAGACAGTCGCTGCAGAGCTCAATCCCGGAGATCTCATGGCCGCATCATCGAACTATTCATACACCGAACGCAAGCGCATCCGAAAGAGTTTTGGCACGCGTGAAACCGTGATCGAAATCCCGTATCTGTTGCAGATGCAAAAAGACGCGTACACCGCGTTCTTGCAAGCCAGTTCCGCTCCCAAAAAACGCAACAACGAAGGCCTCCAGGCCGCGTTTGAAGCCGCTTTCCCCATCGTCTCGCACAACGGCTTTGTCGAGATGAAGTTCGTCGAGTACAACCTGGCCAAACCCGCGTTCGACGTGCGTGAGTGCCAGACCCGTGGCCTCACCTTCTCGTCGGCGGTGCGCGCGCGCGTGCAGCTCATCATTTACGACCGCGAGTCGTCTACCGCCCAATCCAAGGTGGTCAAGGAAGTGAAAGAGCAAGAGGTCTACATGGGCGAAGTGCCTTTGATGACCGACAAGGGCTCCTTCATCATCAACGGCACGGAACGCGTGATCGTGTCCCAGCTGCACCGCTCTCCTGGCGTGTTCTTCGAACACGACAAGGGCAAGACCCACAGCTCGGGCAAGTTGCTGTTTTCGGCCCGCATCATCCCTTACCGCGGTTCCTGGCTGGACTTCGAATTCGACCCCAAGGACGTGTTGTTCTTCCGCGTCGACCGCCGCCGCAAGATGCCGGTCACCATCCTGCTCAAGGCCATTGGCCTGACGCCGGAGGCGATCCTGGCCAACTTCTTCGTCAACGACCACTTCCGCCTGATGGACAGCGGCGCGCAAATGGCCTTTGTGCCCGAGCGCCTGCGTGGTGAAGTGGCCCGCTTCGACATCACCGACAAGAGCGGCAAGGTCGTGGTGGCCACGGACAAGCGCATCACCGTGCGCCACACCCGCGAACTCGAACAATCGGGTACCACGCACATCAGCGTGCCCGAAGACTTCCTGATCGGCCGCGTGGTGGCCCGCAACATCGTGGAATCGGACACTGGTGAGATCATCGCCAAGGCGAACGACGAGCTGACCGAAGCGCTGCTGAAGAAGCTGCGCACCGATGGCGTGCAAGACCTGCAGTGTCTGTACACCAACGAGCTGGACCAGGGTGCCTACATTTCGCAGACCCTGCGTGCCGACGAAACGGTGGACGAGTTCGCCGCCCGCGTGGCCATCTACCGCATGATGCGCCCCGGCGAGCCGCCAACCGAAGACGCGGTGCAGGCTTTGTTCCACCGCCTGTTCTACAACCCGGACACGTACGATTTGTCGCGCGTGGGCCGTATGAAGTTCAACGCCCGTGTGGGTCGCGACGAATCCACCGGCGCCATGGTGCTGTCGAACGAAGACATCCTGGCTGTGGTCAAGATCCTGGTGGACTTGCGCAACGGCCGCGGCGAAGTCGATGACATCGACCACCTCGGCAACCGCCGCGTGCGCTGCGTGGGTGAGCTGGCCGAAAACCAGTACCGCACCGGTCTGGCACGTATCGAAAAAGCCGTGAAAGAGCGTCTGGGCCAAGCCGAGCAAGACCCGCTGATGCCGCACGACCTGATCAACTCCAAGCCGATTTCTGCGGCCTTGAAAGAGTTCTTCGGTGCGTCGCAGCTGTCGCAGTTCATGGACCAGACCAACCCGCTGGCCGAGATCACCCACAAGCGCCGCGTGTCGGCTCTTGGCCCGGGTGGTTTGACCCGCGAACGTGCTGGCTTTGAAGTGCGCGACGTGCACGTGACCCACTACGGTCGCGTGTGCCCTATTGAGACGCCCGAAGGTCCAAACATCGGTCTGATCAACTCGCTGGCTTTGTATGCCCGCCTGAACGAGTACGGCTTCATTGAAACGCCGTACCGCCGGGTGATCGATGCCAAGGTGACGAACCAGATCGACTACCTGTCGGCCATCGAAGAAGGCAAGTACGTGATCGCCCAGGCGAACGCGGTGCTGGACGAAGAAGGCCGTCTGAATGGCGAGCTGATCTCGGCTCGTGAAAAAGGCGAATCGATTCTGACGCCTGCCGACACCATCCAGTACATGGACGTGTCGCCAGCGCAGATCGTTTCGGTGGCGGCTTCGCTGGTGCCCTTCCTGGAGCACGATGACGCGAACCGCGCGCTGATGGGTGCCAACATGTCGCGCCAGGCCGTGCCTGTGCTGCGTCCTGAAAAGCCTTTGGTGGGCACCGGTATCGAACGCGTGGCCGCGATCGACTCCGGCACCGTGGTGACCGCCTTGCGCGGCGGCAAGGTCGACCACGTCGATGCCACCCGCATCGTGGTGCGTGTGAACGACAGCGAAGCGGTGGCCGGTGAAGTGGGTGTGGACATCTACAACCTCATCAAGTACCAGCGCTCCAACCAGAACACCAACATCCACCAGCGGCCCATCGTCAAGAAGGGCGACATCCTGGCCAAGGGCGACGTGATCGCCGACGGCGCTTCGACCGACCTGGGTGAGATCTCGATCGGGCAGAACATGCTGATCGCCTTCATGCCTTGGAACGGCTACAACTTCGAAGATTCGATCCTGATCTCCGAACGCGTGGTTTCCGAAGACCGCTACACCTCGATCCACATCGAGGAACTGGTGGTGATGGCGCGCGACACCAAGCTGGGTGCGGAAGAAATCTCCCGCGACATCCCCAACCTGGCCGAGCAGCAGCTCAACCGCCTGGACGACTCCGGCATCATCTACGTGGGTGCCGAAGTC
>NZ_JBFJMY010000505.1:0-2772 GCF_041633695.1 Hydrogenophaga sp. | reverse complement strand
GCCGACCTGTATGCCTTGCAGGGTGAATGCGCCGATCAACACGGCGGTGGTGCTGTCGCCCGGAATGCCGAGCGAGAGCAGCGGGATCAAGGCGCCGCCGGTCAAACCGTTGTTGGAGGACTCGGAGGCGATCAACCCGTCGGGGTGTCCGGTGCCGAACTTCGATGGGTCGTCGGAAAAGTTCTTGGCCTGCGAATACGCCAGCACCGACGCGGCACTGCCACCCACACCCGGTAGCAAGCCGATGAAGGTGCCGATGGAGGACGAGCGCAGCAGGTTGACGAACTGGCCTTTGAAAACCGACCACCGAAAGCGCTTGCCGGTGGAGAGCTTGACCGACCCGGTGGCGTCGTCGTGCACCCCTTGTTCGGCTTCGCCAAAGATCACGCTCAGGCCAAACAGGCCGATCAACACCGGCAGGAGCGAGAAGCCGGTTTCCAGAAAGTTGGACAAATATTCGGGTGCGATGCGCAGCTCACCATTGCCACCGGTGCTCATGTCGTAAACGCCGATGAGGCTGACCCAGACGCCGAGCACGCCCGAAAAAATACCCACCAACAAACGCTTGGAGAGCGAAGCGATCACCGTCAAGGCAAAGAGGATGATCAGGAATTTCTCGACATACGAAAACTTGATCGCCCAATCGGCCAGGCTGGGTGCGAAGTAATACAACACCACCGCACTGAACAGGCCACCGACCAGCGAAGACACGATGCCGATCTTGAGCGCCTTCTCGGGCTCGCCTTTCTGCGTCATGGGATAGCCGTCGAAACAGGTGGTGATCGACGACGGCGTGCCCGGGATGTTGATGAGGATGGCTGGCACCAGGCCGCCCGAAATGCCGCCCACGTACAGACCCAGCAACAAGGCCAGACCGTGGTTCAGATCCAGCGCGTAGGTCATGGGCAGGCAGACCGCCACGGCCATGGTGGCGGTCATGCCGGGGATGGCACCAAAAATAATACCGATCAGCACACCCAGGCTGACCAGCAGGTAATACGTCAAGTCCAGCGACAACAGCGTTTCCATGAAGTGCACTCTTTCGCCTCAAGGCAATGTGATTTTGAAAACGTGGGAAAACACCAACCAGACCAGCAAGGGTGTGAGCACCGAACTCATGGACAAGAGAAAGATTTTTCGCTTGTTGATGCCGTGCACAAACAGCCAGGAGAGCAAGAACCCGTAAACGATGGAGGTCAGCAAAAACCCGATGCCGCTGTTGGGGTACAGCCGCCCCACGGGCTCCATGGCGCTGAAATAGACCACGGTCAACGCCAGACAACCCAGCAGCCGCTTGGTGTCCACCTGCCATTGGCTCAAGCGGCGCCCCAGCGCGCCGCCGCGCCACTGGGCGAGCAGCTCTGGACCATGCACCACGGCAATGGCCAGCAACAGCAGCAGCAAGGCCCCTTCGACGATGGACGGAAAAAACAAATGCGACTGATCAAAGTCGATGTGGACTTTGAAGAGCTCTGAAAGAGATGCCATGGCCGTGTCTCCGTGCGTTCAAGCGCGTGGCGTAAGCACGCAAGCGGCCCACCTCTGTGCACGGTAGCGCCGCTTGCGGATTCGCCGCTTCGAACCGTTTTACTTGATACGGTCGATCACTTTTTTGGTGATGTCGTTCTTGCTCTTCATGTAGACCTGCGCGTCTTTGGAGGGCATGAAGTTGGGGATGAAGAACGACTTCTTCTGCAGCGCCTGGATCTTGCCTTCGGCGTAGATTTCGGCCAGCGCCTTGTCCAGCGCGGCAACCACTTCGGGCTTGGTGTCTTTGTTGTAGATGAAGAAGAACTCTTTGTCGAACGCCCAGTTCTTGGTGCCGTCCAGGGTCACGCTCGATTTGGGTGTGGCGTAAGCCATCAACTGGTCGCGCGAGGTCTGGCCCAGGCCTTCGGGGTTGGCTTGTGCCAGCGTTTCGGCGCGCGCAGGAATCCAGACAAAGCGCATGGCCTTTTGGTCATCGGCGGGCAAGCGCGTGTACTGCTCGTTGGCCTGCACCGAGCCGTTGATCAAGTCGGCCTGCCCATCAAACAGCAGCTGGTTCTTGTCGGACTGGGAACCGGTGTTGACGGCCACCATGTTGCCCTCTTTGCCGGGGAAGCGGACTTCGACCGCGTTTTTCATGGCGCTGAAGCCAATTTCGGAAACACCGCCGGGCTGGATGGCGACACGCACCTTGGTGCCTTTGCCGGCCGCCTGGATGATGTCGTCGATGGTTTTGTAAGGCGATTTGGCGGGCACCAGAAATGCGTCACCCGGGTTGATGGCCACGGTGGGGCCGATCTTGTATTCGGTGAAGATGTCGGCGAAACCGCGCACACCGTAGAGGTTGCCCAGGTAGGCCTGGTCGTGGAACAGCATGATGGTGCTGCCATCGGTGCTGCGCTCAATGGCCTTGAACGCGGCTGTGGGGCCCACAGGGTCCACCTTGGCATTGATGTCGAGTTTTTTGGCCAGGGCTTCGGCCACGATGGCCGCGTTCTGGTAGGTGTCGCCGCCGGTGGAGGTAGACCCGATGACGATGCGCAGGTTGCCCGAAATCGCCTTGTCTTGCGCCATCGCCTGGATCGAACAGGTGCTGGCCACCACGGTGGCGGCAAGAACGAGATGGAATGCTATTTTTTTCATGTTGGGTCTCCGGTGGTTGGTGAACTGAAATAGGGAACGGGTGGCGCTTGAGCGCGGAAACGTGTTCGGCGCTTCGGCACCGGCGCCGCTGAACAGGATTTCCAGCAATTCAGGCAGGGTCGGATGGGTCACATAGGTGAG
>NZ_JBFJMY010000504.1:0-2778 GCF_041633695.1 Hydrogenophaga sp. | reverse complement strand
TGGCATTGGGTGCGTGCGTCGCCGGTGAGGTCCATGCAGTTGTAGATCATGCTCACGTCGCGCAGCACCTTGGCCGTGGCGTTGAGCCCGCTGTAGCCCGACGTGTTGACCGCGTTGAGGTAGGTGAAGGCCTCGGCCGGGATGTAGTTCTTCAGCAGTGGGTTGTTGAACACATCGCCCAGGTTCCGGATGCCGTTGATGCTCTCGATTTGGGTTTGCAGTTGTCGAATCTGTTGAATCTGGTTGTTGATCTTGGTGATGTCGTTGATGACCTGCTGGACGGTCTGAACCAGGTTGGCCACGTCGATCACGGGGATGCCGGTGGCTCGGGCCTGGGTTGCGCCCAGAGCAATGAGGACGGCAGCGGCAACTTTGAGGCGGGTGTGCATGGTGAACTCCTTGGTGGGTGGGGTGGTCAGGACCGGCCGCGTTGGGCGGCGAGTTTGTAAGCGGCGGAGCGGGCAGCGCCGACGCCTCGGCGGGCCATGGATGCGGCGGTGTGTGGAAGACCGGCGCCTGCGCGGATGACGCCGCCAGCGCTAGCGGCGGCGGCGCTGGCGCTTCGGGCGGATGACGCAGAACGCAGGCCCGAAACCATCATGGCGTTCTGGATCATCTGGATGCCCTGTTGGATGGCGGCACCTCCGGTGAGGGCCGAGGCCAGACTGGGCGCCTGAAAGCAGATGATCGCCATGAGGACCATGACGACGCAGTACTTCAGGCTTTCCCCGACGACGTTGAATGTCGAGCCCTGAAATCCACCGTTGACCTGAACGGTTTGCACAATCGCATCGCCCATGAACGCGCTGATACCCAAGGCGAAAAATGCAAACCAGGTCAGTACGACGGCGTTCAACACCATCGACAACCAGCTGTCGAAAAAGCGTGCGGTGGGGCGCCAGGCCAGGCACAAGACGAACAGTGGACCTACGGAGATCACGAACGTGAGGAAGAGCTTGGCCAGCGTGACGACGAAGAGGGCGATGCAAAGAAAGACGACGTTGCCGATGGAGCAGACCACGGCAGCGAAGAGCAGGTCCAGACGCATGATTCCCGCGTCCTTCAGCAGATCGAGTACCAATTGGCTGGCACCGTCATTGAACCGGTCCAACAGCGCGTAGGGAGAGGAGATCGTGGTGGGGTCTGCGGCTGCCGGTAGAAACGTGGTGGCCACCCCCGTAGCCAGCGCATTGGCGGTGTCGGCCACATTCGCGATGTAAAAAGCCGATTGCAGAGCAAATGCCAGCACCAGGCCGATCTTGAATACCTTCCAGAGAAAGGTGGGCACCGTCTCTGGAACCTCGTTGCGCAGAACGGCCCATCCATACAGCGCTACCCAGATCGTCATCGCCGTCAGTGCGATCGGTGCGATCCCGGTCATGAGCGAACCCACGACGCCGAGCACGTAAGTGCTCAGGACCGCATCGAACTGTGAGCCGACCCAGGCAAACATGGGATTTCTCCTCGGCTATTGAACAGCGCTGACAGGGAGGCTTTTCAGGCTGACGCAGTTTCCCGAAATGTCGGGTTGCGCGCACTGCACCCATTGGCCTTTGATCTTCACGATCCACGTGCGTGATCGCTTTTCAACCCCGTAGGTCGAGGGTCGACAGGTCGTGGGCCGTGCAAAGACTTCGGTGCACTCGACCAGCCCCGAATTGCTCTCCAGCATCTTCCAGCCACCGCCAGCGCAGCCAGGCTTGGCGGCTGGGCATGGCGAGCCTAAGGCCACCGACGGGAGCGGCGGCACTTCCACCTTTTGGGTGCCATCGGTCATGACACGGACCGCCTCATTGCCTTTGACGAACTGGGCCGAGGCGGCGCTGGCGGCCAACGCGAAGGCGATCAGCGCAAACCATTGAGCGTGGGGTTTCATGGGGTTCTCCTTGAAGTACGGGATTTGCGATCCTGAACCTCGCGCAGCAGCTCGGGAAGCCACAGAAACGGATCGCTACCGTGCCGTTCACGAACGGTGTCGAGCAGGGCCACGTTGTCGGTGGTCGCCGAGAGCACGGTGATGAAATCGTCCATGCCACTGAGGTCCAGCTCGCAGATGGCGCTGCTGTGGCCTTGTTTCACGAGGAATCGGCGCCCGCCTTGTGCGCCGAGGCTGCGCACGATGCTGAATTCGGCCTCGCTGAGCCCAAAGCCTTCGACATACTCCTCGCGCATCGCCTCCGGGTTGGCCAGGAATATCTTGGTCACGCTTTGTTCGACCATGGTTCGCCCGATGGGGTGGCGCAGCACATCGGACGGGCTCTGGGTGTCGAAAATGCCCAGGCCGTTTTGCTTGCGGATGGTCTTCTGCTTCTGTTTGGCGAAGTCGCTGAAGATCTCGTGGCCCAGCGCTTTCCAGAACTCCGAGATCACATAGATCAGGCGTTCGCCGTTGACCAGCTCTTCCATCACCTGCAGCAGGTAGAGCATGACCGGCGTGCGCACCTCGGGCAGGTCCAGGAACTCGGTGGTGTCGAAGGCAATCACCGATGCCGCGTCCAGGTCCGCCAACTGGTCGTTGGCTTGGTCGAACACCCAGCCCAGGGCGCCACTTTCACACCAGCGCCCGAGCCGCTCGTACAGGCTGTTTTCACCCGACTTCGGAAGATTCTGGCGAACCGTCGAGAAGCGGCGCAGAGCGGTTGGCATGGTGGCCACCGTCTTGACGGCATCCGCTATGGCGCGTTCATCAGCCGGCAGCAGCGGCAGAGCCGGGGTGGCAATGCAGGTGCGGATCAGCTGTTCCCAGAACTGGATGCGCGCCGGGGTGGGGTCGCGTTG
>NZ_JBFJMY010000503.1:0-2778 GCF_041633695.1 Hydrogenophaga sp. | reverse complement strand
TCCGGGTGAGCTCTTTGGCGACTGTCTGGCCGAACGGGTGGGGCTACCCGGTGGCTTGCTTGGTGGCTGGCCTCTACCAACCTTGGCGGACGGCCCGTGCGTTGCACACAGGCCCGAACCAAGTCGTCTTCTGCAGTCGGGGTCAGAAGACACTCGAAAAACCTGTTGTCTCAGACATTTCGGGTGTGCTCTGAAAGCACCAAAGGCTGGAGGCCCTTTGGGAGCACTCCAGCCTCGGCAAAAACCCAATTACTTGAGTTCGGCTTTCGCGCCGGCTTCCACCAGCTTCTTGACAGCCGCTTCGCCGTCGGCCTTGGCCACGGCTTCCTTGACGTTCTTCGGAGCGCCGTCGACCAGGTCTTTGGCTTCTTTCAAGCCCAGACCGGTGATTTCGCGAACGGCCTTGATGACCGAAACCTTGTTGGCGCCGACTTCGGTCAGCACCACGTTGAATTCGGTCTTCTCTTCAGCTGCGGCAGCGGCACCGCCACCACCAGCAGCAGGAGCGGCCATGGCGGCAGCGCTCACACCAAACTTCTCTTCGATGGCTTTCACCAGGTCGTTGAGTTCCAGGACCGTCATGCTGTCCAGCGAGGTCAGAAATGCGTCTTTATCGAATGCCATTTTGATTTCCTAACAATTGGTTTAACAAAAGCCCACTGCCCGCTTACGCGGCAGGAGCTTCTTCGGCTGCCGGAGCTGCGGGAGCTTCTTCGGCAACGCCTTCGCCTTTTTTCGCCGCCAACGCGCCCAGCACAACAGCCGTACGCGAAATAGGCGACATCAGCAAGCCACACAGCTGAGCCAACAACACTTCTTTCGAAGGAATGCTGGCCAACTGCTTAACGCCGTCGATGTCCAGGACTTTTCCACCGGTGACACCTGCGCGAATCACCAACTTGTCGTTGGTCTTGGCGAACTCGGCCACCACTTTCGCGGCAGCCACAGCGTCTTCAGAAAAGCCGTAGATCAGCGGACCGGTCATCTGGTCAGCAACCACGTCAAACGCACTGCCAGCCACCGCACGGCGGGCCAAGGTGTTTTTCAACACACTCAGACTCACGCCATTGCTGCGGGCTGTCACGCGCAGTTTGTCCATGTTCGCGACCGTGATGCCACGGTACTCCGCCATCACGAGCGTTTGAGCTTTTGCGGCGAGGCTGGTCACTTCGGAAATGACCGCTTCTTTCTCACTGCGATTCAGACTCAAGGTCTACTCCTTAAATGTGTCTGGGACCCCAAGGGATCCGCAACACGCCTCATTGCAGCGACCAACTGTTTCGGGAACCGGGTTCCATCTGCAGCGGGATCGCCATCTGCGTTGGCATTTCACAATTAAGTCAGGCAAGGCCTTTGCAGGCACGACCCGACACCAACGGTCTTGGATGGCCTCGGACCTCGGCTTTGAAGCCGCCGTCCGAGCCCACCACACCCGGACCACCGCGGTGGTCCGAATTCTTTGCGATTACGCCGTGAGGGACTGGGTATCCACGCGGACACCCACACCCATGGTCGACGACACCGCGATCTTGCGCAGGTACTGGCCCTTGCTCGTTGCCGGCTTGGACTTGTTCAATGCGTCGATCAGCGCCACCAGGTTGCCCTGGAGCTTGTCGTCGTCGAACGAGCGACGGCCGATCGTGCCGTGGATGATGCCGCCCTTGTCGACGCGGAACTGCACCTGACCGGCTTTGGCGTTCTTCACCGCCGTGGCCACGTCCATCGTCACCGTACCCACCTTGGGGTTGGGCATCAGGCCACGTGGGCCCAGAATCTGACCCAGCGTACCGACCACGCGCATGGCATCGGGCGAAGCGATGACCACGTCGAAGTCCATCTTGCCGGCTTTGACATCAGCGGCCAGGTCGTCCATGCCGACAATGTCGGCGCCAGCGGCTTTGGCCTCTTCGGCCTTGGCGCCCTGGGCGAACACGGCCACGCGCTTGGTCTTGCCCGTGCCGTTGGGCATCACGACAGCGCCACGCACCACTTGGTCGGACTTCTTGGCATCCACGCCGAGCTGGATGGCCACGTCGATGGATTCATCGAACTTGGCATTGGCACAGCCTTTGACGATGGACAGCGCTTCGGCGATGGCGTACAGCTTGTTGCTGTCGACTTTGCCTTCGAAGGCTTTTTGTTTTTTGGTGAGTTTGGACATTTACACGCCCTCCACAATCACGCCCATGGAACGGGCAGAACCGGCGATGGTGCGCACAGCGGCGTCCACATCGGCGGCGGTCATGTCGACCATCTTGGCCTTGGCAATTTCTTCCAGCTGAGCGCGGGTGATCTTGCCGACCTTGTTCTTGTTCGGCACAGCGGAACCCTTGTCCAGCTTGATCGCCTTCTTGATCAAGGTCGTCGCGGGCGGCGTCTTGATGATGAAGGTGAAACTCTTGTCGGCAAAAGCCGTGATCACCACAGGCAGTGGCAGACCGGGCTCGACACCTTGGGTCTGGGCGTTGAACGCCTTGCAGAACTCCATGATGTTGAGGCCGCGCTGACCCAGAGCCGGGCCGATCGGTGGGGAAGGGTTGGCCTTACCAGCTGGTACTTGCAGCTTGATGAAGCCGACGATTTTTTTCGCCATGGTTCACTCCAACGAGTTCAAACGGCTGCCTATCAAAATGACGGCAGCCTCCTCGTGCATTCGGCCCGAATCCAAACCAAAAACCGCATCGGGCCGACCCGGACGGTTTTCGCTGCGCGGACCACATGCCCGCACAGCCCAAAAATTTTCAGGTCTTCTCGACCTGGCCGAACTCCAGCTCGACC
>NZ_JBFJMY010000502.1:0-2779 GCF_041633695.1 Hydrogenophaga sp. | reverse complement strand
TGCAGGGCGCCACTGCGTTCAGGACACGGCCGGCTCCCGCCGCACCCGGAACCAGGCCGCGTACATGGCGGGCAAGGCCAGCAGCGTGAGCACCGTGGCCACCACCAGACCGCCCATGATGGCGACGGCCATCGGACCCCAGAACACGCTGCGCGAGAGCGGGATCATGGCCAGCACGGCGGCGGCGGCGGTGAGCACGATGGGCCGCATGCGGCGCACCGCTGCTTCCACAATCGCGTCCCAGGCCGGCACGCCACGCGCCCGGTCCTGCTCGATCTGGTCGATCAGGATCACCGAGTTGCGCTGGATCATGCCCATGAGCGCGATCACACCCAGCAGGGCCACAAAGCCGAACGGGCGGTTGAGCAGCAGCAAGGCCGCCGCCACCCCGGCCAGGCCCAGCGGCCCGGTGAGGAACACCAGCACCGAGCGGCTAAAGCTTTGCAACTGCAGCATGAGCAACGTGAAGGTGAGGAACAGCATGATGGGCACGCCCACGGCAATGGAGTCCGAGCCCTTGCTGCTCTCTTCCACCGCGCCCGCCACCTGCACCCGGTAACTCGACAAGCCGCGCTGCGCCCACGACGCGGTGATTTCCGCCATCTTGGGCAGCAGTTCATTGGTCACGGTCGCGCCTTGCAGACCTTCGATCACGTCGCCTTGCACCGTGATGGCGAAATCGCGGTTCTCGCGCCAGATCACCCCAGGCTCCCAGTCAAACACCGGCTTGGCGATCTGCAACAACGGGATGCTCTTGCCGCTGGCAGTGGGCAGGTAGGCGTTGGCCAGGCTGCTGATGGCGTCGCGCTCGGCCAGTGGCTGGCGCAGCACGATGTCGATCAGCTTGTCGCCATCGCGGTACTGCCCCACCGTGGTGCCGCTCAAGATCGTGCGCGAGGCCTGCGCGATGGACTGGCTGGAGACCCCCAGTGCCCGTGCCTTGGCCTGGTCCACTTCGAGCCGCAAGACCTTGACCGACTCGTTCCAGTTGTCGTTCACCCCGCGCATGTTCGGGCTGTCCCGCATCGCCTGCTTGACCTCATCGGCCAGTCCACGCAGCACCTTCGGGTCGGAGCCGACCACGCGGAACTGCACCGGATAGGCCACCGGAGGCCCGTTGGGCAGCAGCTTGACGCGCCCACGCACCTCGGGAAATTCGGTGGCCAGCACAGCCGGCAGCGCCTTGCGCAAGCGTTCGCGGGTGGCCAGATCTTTGGGCAAGACGATCAGCTGCGACACATTGGTCTGCGGGAATATCTGCTCCATCGGCAAATAAAAGCGCGGCACGCCCGAGCCGACCCAGGTGCTCACGCTGTTGACGCCGTCCTCGGCGGCCAGACGGGCTTCCAGCCGACGGGCCATGGCGTCGTTGACGGCCATGCTGCTGCCCTCGGGCAGCCAGGCTTCGACCAGGATTTCTGGCCGGCTGGAATCGGGGAAAAACTGCTGCTGCACCTGGCCCATGCCCACGATACCCAGCACAAAGGTCAGCACGGTCGCGCCGATGGTGATCCAGCGGTGCTGCACACACCAGTCCACCGTGGCGCGGAAGCGGTCGTTGAACGGCCCGTTGAACACCTCCTTGACCTCACCCACATGCGGTTTGACCTTGAGCAATTTGAGCCCCAGGTACGGCACGAACATGACCGCTACCACCCAGGAGATCACCAACGCCGCCACCGTCACGCCAAAAATCGCAAAGGTGTATTCACCGGTGGTGGACTTGGCCATGCCGATGGGCAGGAAGCCCGCTGCGGTGATCAACGTGCCGGTGAGCATGGGCATGGCCGTGGCCTCCCAGGTGAAGGTGGCTGCGCGCATGCCGGTGTAGCCCTCTTCGAGTTTGCGCACCATCATCTCGACCGCGATGATGGCGTCGTCCACCAGCAGGCCCAGGGCGATGATCAGCGAGCCCAGCGAAATTTTGTGCAGGCCAATGCCCCAGTACTGCATGACCAGAAAAGTGATCGCCAACACCAGCGGAATGGTGATGAACACCACCAGGCCGGGCCGCATGTCCAGCGTGTAGCGGCGCCAGCCCCTGCCGCCTTCGCGCTTGTGCAGGCCCAGCGCCAGAAAGCTCACCGCCAGCACGATCACCACCGCCTCGATCAACACCTTGATGAATTCGTTGACCGATGTCGCCACCGCCTTGGGCTGGTCCTGCAGCTGCACCAGCTCCATGCCCGCTGGCAACTGGCGCTCGATGTCGGCCACGGTCAGCCTCAGGGCCTTGCCCAAGGCGATGATGTCGCCGCCTTTGGCCATGGAAATGCCCAGCGCGATGCTGTCCTTGCCGTTGTGGCGCACCATCACCTGCGGCGGATCCGAGTAGCCCAGGCCGATGTCGGCAATATCACCCAGGCGGATCTGGCTGCCGCTGGCGGCGCGGATCGGCATCGCCCGCAGCTGCTCCACCGAATTGAAGGCGCCGCCCACACGCACCTGCACCACGTCCAGTGGCGTCTGCACCGCGCCGGCCGACTCCACTGCGTTTTGCTGGCCCAAGGCGGCCAGCACCTGCTGCATGTCCAGCCCCAGAACGGCCAGGCGCTTCTGTGAAATCTCGATGGTGAGCTTTTGATCCTGCACCCCAAACAGCTCCACCTTGCTCACGTCCTTCACGCGCAACAGTTGCTGGCGCACGCGGTCCGCGACCTGCTTCTTGTCGGCCGGCGAAAAACCGTCGCCTTGCAGGGCGTAGATCACGCCAAACACATCGCCGAACTCGTCGTTGAAGAACGGTCCGACCACGCCTTGGGGCAACGTGCCCCGCATG
>NZ_JBFJMY010000501.1:0-2782 GCF_041633695.1 Hydrogenophaga sp. | reverse complement strand
TGCCGGTCCATCGGCCCCCAGATCACGAGGATGAAGCCGCGGATCAGGATCACCAGGCCGATCGTCACCATGACCATGGAGAACACCGACTCGCCAATGAGGCGCGAGAAGAACAGGCGTTCGATGGCAAAGCCGTAGGCCAGGGCGGCCGCGAAGGCCAGCGGCACACCGACCGCTGGCGCCAGACCGGCCCCGAGCGTGAGCGACCAGACCGTGAAGGCCCCCATCAGCATCAGCTCGCCCTGCGCAAAGTTGAACACCTTGCTGGCGCGGTAGATCACCACGAAGCCCAGCGCGAGCAGCGCATACAACTGCCCCACGAGCGCACCGTTGATCACGTAGTTGAGGAATTCCATCATGCGGTCTCCGCGGCGCGTGCCGTTGTGGGTTGCACAGCGTCCACCGTGGCCAGGCGGACATCGGCTTGCAAGGTGCCGCTGCGGCCGTCCTGGTAGCGCACGGGGATCGACACCGCGACGTTCGCACCGGTGCCGTAGAGCCCGTCGATGATGGCGTTGTAGCGCTGCTCGATGAACTCGCGCTTGAGCTTGCGGGTGCGGGTGAGTTCACCCTCGTCGGCATCCAGCTCTTTGGGCAGGTTGGCAAAACGCACCACCTGCGCACCAGCCGGCAGTGCGCCGTTGACCTTGCGGATCTCGGCGGCCACCTGGTCGACCACTTCCTGCCGCTGCGAGAGGTCGGCAAAGGTGGTGAAGCCCAGGTTGCGCTGCTCGGCCCAACGTGAGAACACCACGTCGTCGATGTTGACCAGCGCCGTCACATGGTCGTGCTGGGCGTCGCCGATCACCAGCACTTCCTTGATGTACGGGGAAAAGCGCAAGCGCACCTCGATGAATTGTTTGGGGTAGCGCGCGCCGCTGCGCAGCTCGCTCATGTGCTCGACACGGTCGTAGTAGATGAGCTCGTCGCGCGCCGTCTTGCCCACCGCGTCGCCGGTGCGGAACCAGCCGCCGTCGAACTTTTCCGCCGACTTTTCTGGCCGTTTCCAATAGCCCGAGAAACCGGCCGCGCCGCGCAGTTGCAGTTCGGCCGCTTCGGTGATGCGCCACTCCAGTGCCGGGCCCCATTCGGTGGGGGCGGTCAAGGGCTGTCCAATCGTCTCGGGGTCGTATTGCTGGCCGGTGTGGGCGGAGATCAGGCCGAACTCGCTGCAGGCGTAGATGTTGCGCAACGGTGTGCCCATGGCCGAGAACAGGCGCACCACGTCGGGCGACATCGCCGCCCCGCCGGTGATCGCCACCTTCACGTTCTTCAGGCCCAGTTGGTCGCGCAAGGGCCGCAGCACCAGGTGTTCGGCCAGCGCGTAGGCGGCGCGGTCCCGCGCGGCGGGCTCGCGTCCTTGTGTGCGCGCCAGGTGCACGCGCCGCCCCACGGCGATGCCCCAGTCCAGCAGCTTGTTGCGCAGCCAGCCCGCGTCGATCATGCGGGTGAACACGCGCGAGGCCAGGCTTTCCCATTGGCGAGGGCCGAGCACGATCACGTCCACCGCGAGTTCGCGAATGGCTTCCTGCACCTGGTCGGGGCGCTCGGCGAAGTTCACGCGGAGCGGCAGCGACATGCCCAGCGTCACACCGAACCATTGTTCGGGCACCCACGACAGCGGGATGTAGGACAGGTAGTCGGTGTCGGGTTGCAGATCGAGCGCGCGGCGCAGGCGCTCGGCGCAGTCGAGCAGCGCCCGGTAGGTGGTGATCACGCCCTTGGGTTGACCGGTGGTGCCCGAGGTGTAGGCCAGCAAGGCCACGTCGTCGGCCTGGCCGAGCGCGATCTCCGCTTCCACCCGTCGCGGCGCAGCGGCTTGCAGCGCTTGGCCCAGCGCCTTCAAGGCGTCAAGGCTGCTCAAGCCCGGCTGCGTGTAGTTCCACAGGCCGCCGGATTCGCCATACAGAATGCTTTGCAGGCCTGGCGCGCGGGGCCGGGCTTCGAGGGCTTTGTCCACCTGCTCCTGGTCTTCTGCAAACACGCAGACGGCTTCGGCATCGGCGGCGATGTAGGCCATCTCGTCGGCAGTGGAGTCGGGGTAGAGCGTGACCGAGCGCGCGCCAATCGCCATCACTGCCCATTCGACCCAGTAGATTTCAGGCCGGTTCTCGCTGATCAACATCACGGTCTGGCCGCGCGATACGCCCAGGGCCAGCAGGCCAAACGCCAGTCGCTCGACCTCGCCGTAGATGTGGCGCCAGGTGTATTCCTGCCAGATGCCGCGCTGCTTGTAGCGGTGGCCGATCACGTCGGGGCGCAGCCGATGGTTGTTCAGCAGCAGTTGGGGCAGCGTCTGCGGCCGTGTGGGCGTGCCTTCTTTGCCCGGGCTGCGTTGCGTGGTGTTCATGCACTCACCCCCAGGTAGGCGGAAATCACGTCCGGGTTGTCCTGCACCTCGGCGGGCGAGCCTTCGGCGATCTTGCGGCCGAAGTTCAACACCACCACGCGGTCGGCGATGTCCATCACCACGCCCATGTCGTGCTCGACCAGCACCACCGGAATTTTTTTGAACTCGCGCACGTCGAGAATGAAGCGCGCGAGGTCTTCCTTTTCTTCGGCGTTCATGCCGGCCATGGGCTCGTCGAGCAGCAGTACCTTGGGGTCGGCGGCCAGCGCGCGGCCCAGGTCGACGCGCTTGCGCATGCCGTAGCCCAGCGTGCCCACCGGCTGGTGCCGGATGTGCTCGATCTCCAGGAAGTCGATGATCTCCTCGGCCTTTTCGCGGTGCGCGATTTCCTCGCGGTGCGCGAATGGCCAGTAGAAGAAGGATTGCAACAGG
>NZ_JBFJMY010000500.1:0-2792 GCF_041633695.1 Hydrogenophaga sp. | reverse complement strand
TGGTTCCTGCGCGATCTGCGAACCGCGTTTGGTGGCTCCAAGTCTTCTGGCATCGGCCGCGAAGGCGGCGTGCACTCGCTGGAGTTCTACACCGAGCTGCGCAACGTGATGGTGAAACTGTGAACGCCCCGCACAACCCCGAACTCGCCCGAGGAGTCCGCACGGGCAGCTTCAACACCAATGTGCACGACCTCGGCGAATCCCGCCCGGGTCAACCGCCTGTGTTGTTCATCCATGGCTCTGGCCCAGGTGTGAGCGCCTGGGCCAACTGGCGCCTGGCGCTGCCTGTCATCGCTGAACAGCGCCGCGTGATCGCGCCCGACATGGTGGGCTTTGGCTACACCGATCGACCCGAAGGCATCGGCTACGATATGGACACCTGGGTGCAACAGGTGCTCGACCTGATGGATGCCATGGAGCTCCCACAAGTGGACCTGGTGGGCAACTCCTTTGGCGGTGCGCTCTCGCTGGCACTGGCCATACGGGCACCGCAGCGCGTGCGCCGTCTGGTGCTCATGGGCTCGGTGGGCGTGCCCTTTCCCATCACGCGGGGGCTCGACGCCGTGTGGGGATATGAGCCTTCGCTGGCCAATATGCGCAGCCTGCTCGACATCTTTGCGCACAGCCGCCAGCTCGTCACCGACGAACTCGCATGGCTGCGTTATGAAGCCAGCGTGCGTCCCGGCTTTCAGGAATCGTTCGCTGCCATGTTCCCCGCGCCGCGCCAGCGCTGGGTCGACGCGATGTGCAGCTCTGAAACCGCCATTCGCGGGCTCCCTCACGAAACACTCATCGTGCACGGTCGCGAAGACAAGGTGATCCCGCTGAGCAATTCGCTCACGCTCAACCAGTGGATCCCCAACAGCCAATTGCATGTGTACGGCCAGTGTGGCCACTGGACACAGATCGAACACGCGGCTCGCTTTGCCCAGTTGGTTTCCGGCTTCTTCGCAGAGGCTGATGCCAACCGCAGCTGAATTTTCAACTTTCATCAAACGAACACCATGGACATCTCCACCATTCAGAAGTACGGCGACGAGCTGTACCAGGCCTTGCAAAGCCGCCACGCCGTTGCACCGCTGACCGACCGCGAACCGGGCATCACGATCGACGACGCGTACCAGGTCCAGCTGCGCATGATCCAACGCCGGCTCGACGCGGGTGAACACGTGGTGGGCAAGAAGATCGGCGTCACCAGCAAGGTGGTGATGGACATGCTCAAGGTCAACCAGCCCGACTTCGGCCACTTGCTCTCGGGCATGGTGTTCAACGAGGGCGAGGCACTGTCCATGGGCCAGTTCATCGCGCCCAAGGCCGAAGCCGAGGTGGCTTTCGTTTTGAGCCGCGACCTGAGCGGACCGGGCGTGACCGCTGCCGATGTGTTGCGCGCCACCGACTGCGTGATGCCCTGTTTCGAGATTGTCGACTCTCGCATCCGCGACTGGAAGATCAAGATCCAGGACACCGTGGCCGACAACGCCTCCTGCGGAGTGCTCACCCTGGGAGGTGTGCGCAAAAGCCCGCGCCATCTGGACCTGGCTTTGGCTGGCATGGTGCTGGAAAAAAACGGCGAAATCATCAGCACCTCGGCGGGCGCCTCGGTGCAAGGCTCACCCGTCAACGCAGTGGCCTGGTTGGCCAACACGCTGGGTCGGCTTGGCATCGGACTCCAAGCGGGCGACGTGATCCTCTCGGGGTCGCAATCGCCGCTGGTGCCCGTGGTGGCTGGCGACAGCCTGTATTGCAGTGTGGGTGGCCTGGGCGGCACATCCGTGCGATTTGTAGCCTAAGAAAGAACAACATGAAACTTGACACCAATACCCTCGCCCGCCTTGCCGATCTTCTGGAAAACGCCGAGCTACAGGCCAAGGACGTGACCAAGATCACCGACGACCATCCTGCCATGGACTGGGACGATGCCTACGCCATCCAGGACCAGATCCGCCAGCGCAAGGAGGCGCGTGGCCAGAAGACCGTCGGCCTGAAATGCGGCCTGACCTCACATGCCAAGATGAAGCAGATGGGCGTGACCACGCCGGTGTTCGGTTTCATCTCGGACTACATGGCCTGCCCCGAGGGGAGCGACATCAAGATGTCTGAGCTCATCCACCCCAAGGTGGAAGCCGAGATCTGCGTCGTCACCAAGACCGCGCTACGCGGTCCCGGCTGCCATGTGGCCACGGTGCTGGCTGCGATCGACTTTGTGGTGCCTGGCGTGGAGATCATCGACAGCCGCTACAGAGATTTCAAGTTCGATCTCAAAAGCGTGATCGCCGACAACACCTCGGCTTCGCGCTTCGTTGTCGGCGGGCGGGCACGCAACGCCGACGAACTGGATCTGCGCACGCTGGGCGTGGTGCTGGAAAAAAACGGCGAGATCGTTGCCATGGCTGCAGGTGCTGCCGTGATGGGCCACCCCGCCGCGGCCATCGCCGCACTGGCCAACCACCTGGGCGCTCGCGGCAAGGAGATCCCGGCGGGCAGCTTCATCATGACGGGCGGCGTGACTGAGGCGATTGCCGTGCAAGCGGGCGACAGCATCAACGTGCGCTTCCAGGACCTGGGAACGGTCGGCATGCGCTTCGTTTGAGGAGAACACCATGGCCCGTCTTGAAACGCTTCGCATCGATCCTTCGCACGAGCTGGCGGAGGAATTTGCCTTCTTCGAACGAACGCTGGGGTTTGTGCCCAACAGCTTGCTGACGATGGCCCGTAGGCCCGGCTTGGCACGTGGTCTGATCGCTCTCAGTCGGGGGGTGTACGACCCCAAGGGCGAGGTCGACCTGGGACTC
>NZ_JBFJMY010000499.1:0-2799 GCF_041633695.1 Hydrogenophaga sp. | reverse complement strand
CGGCGCAACCGGGGAGTGGCTGCGAGCCCCAGCAAACCACCGGCCAACAGCAGCATGACCATCACGCGCACGCCCATCAGCCAGGCGAGCAGCAGGCCGATCACGATGGGAACGTAACGGAGCGGCAGGTGCGCGGGCGCATACCCCGTTGACGCCTCCTGATGGCGCATATCGTCGGCAAAGCGCTGGTTCTGCCCCTCGGTGCGGCCTATGGCTTCGCTGAGGTTTTTCGGTGGTGCGGTGGGTCCGCCCGAATATCCGTCGCGCACGCCGCGCTGATGATCCTCGAATCCCATCACGAACTCCTTTCGTATGGCGATTGCCGTGCCACTGATGAACGATTATGCGATCAACCATGGCCCGCTGGTGCGGTCGCCGACGGCCTGCCGGGGCCGCGACTACCGGTCCAGATGGCGTGAGCGCCCGTGTGGCGTCGGCCGCACAGCGTGCCCAGCGGCCCTCTGCAGGATCCAGCAGTTGGCGATCGACCGCATCACACGCCTCTGGAGAACGGATATGGGTAGGCATTCAAGGGCGCCGCCAAAGGGATGCCGCAAATGCACACAGATATGCCAGTCTGACCTGTGGTCGTAACAGCTCTCGGGTGGAGCGGTGTACGGGCCTTTCCCTAGCCGTTCTTCAGAATCGTCCTATGGTCTGGCTCCGGTCGCGCTTCTAAGCTTCGTTCCTCACACTGGAGGTACGAAATGTTGCTGAGCAAGACTTGGAGTTGGAAGGCGATCGGCGCGGTGGCCGTTTTGCCGTTCTTGGGTCAACTGGCCGCATGCGGAGGCGGGGCCGACAGCCCGGCGATGGACGTGGCTTCCGCGTCGACCGTGGTGTCCATGCAGCCCACGCCTGCCTTGTTCACGTCGGGCGACGAGCGCAAATTGCGCCGGGTGACGCAACAGGGTGCGGTGCTCGGAATCGACCAATCGGCTACCTCCGGTACCTATGCATGGCTTGGCCTGCCCTATGCAAAACCGCCGGTCGGCGCGCTTCGCTGGATGCCACCTGCAGAACCCGATACCTGGAGCGGGACAAGGCACGTGCGCGCGTTTGGCGCTTCCTGTGTCCAGGGCGGGCGGTACTTCAGCCCGCCCCCAAACGGCGAGCCGTTCGGGCTTTCGGTGCGAGACGGGTTGGGGAAACCCGTTGGTGAGGAGGACTGCCTGACGCTCAACATCTGGCGACCTTCCGATACCGCTGCGAAGCTGCCGGTCATCGTGTTCATCCACGGCGGCAGCAATATCTCGGGCTACTCCGCCGACCCGCTATACAACGGCGCTTCGCTGTCCGCCAAGGCCCACGCACTCGTGGTCACCATCAACTACCGCTTGGGCTTGATGGGGTGGCTCGACCTGCCGCAGTTGAAGACGGGCGATCCTCTGGCGGATTCGGGCAACTTTGCCACGCTGGACCATATCCAGGCGCTTAAGTATCTCCATCAAAACGTCGAGGCTTTCGGTGGCGACCCTGGCAATGTGACCGTCATGGGGGAGTCGGCGGGCGCCGTCAACACCTGGGCTCTGATGGTGTCACCCCTTTCCAAGGGCCTGATGCACAAGGCCGTTTCGATGAGTGGCGGCTTGGTCACGTCGAGCCCTGCGCAATCCAGGGCGTATGCCAAAAATCTTTTGCAGGCCATGCTGGTCGATGATGGAACCGTGGCCAATGCCGCCCTGGCCGAGATCTATCTGGCCACCAGGACTTCGGCCCAAGTGGCCAGCTACATGCGGTCCAAGTCGGCCAACGACGTTGTCAGGGTGTCCATGGCCCATTCGGCGCTAGGGAACGCGCCAGCCGTGCTGACCGATGGCGCGGTCATTCCTCTCTTTCCGTCGCTGGAGATTGCGCGGGGCAACTACCGCCAGGTACCCATGCTGGCCGGCAATACGGCGGAGGAAGGCAAGCTGTTCGGATCGTTGGTGGGAGCGTACAAGCCCAATGACTACGACCGCTTCACGATGCAATACAACTTTGACCCCGACGCGCCTCCGACGCTGCTGGAATCCGATCTGCTCAACCCGCAGTTTCTACCGGTCGACCGGCCCGTCACCGGCTGGAACTCCGTTTCTGCGGCCTTGACTGCGGCGATCTTCACGCAGGGCACCATCAGTTCCATGGGCACGCTGTCTCTGCAGCAACCCACGCAGATGTGGTACTACCGATTCGACTGGGCCCAAGAACCCGCACCCTTCCATACGGTTTACGGTTCCGCCCACGCAATGGACATTCCGTTCGTGTTCGGCAACTTCGGCAAGAGCGTATTTTCGTTTGCGTACAGCCAGGCCAACAAGCCGGGCCGCGAGGTGTTGTCCGATGCCATGATGCGCAGCATCGGCAGCTTCGCCGCCACCGGCAACCCCAACCACTCGGCACTGGGTGCCGCCTGGCCGAACTGGCCGGCCACCTTGGTGTTCGATGCCACGCCCACGCAGCCGCGTATCGGCGTCCAGTAGTGCCGTCTTTCGAAACACATTCCCATGCCTCTGAACCGCATCGCGGTCGCGGTCGCGGCTCGCTGCGCCCACCGGCCCAAAACCACCCACTGCGACAACGGTGTGTTGTTCGGGGCGGCTCTCAGGCCAATGCGCGCACATGACCGCACTCAACAGGCAGGACGCCAAAGATGAACCTTCCGATGAGCGACGTATCCGACATGGGCGCACGGGCGACGGGCTTGGGGTTTTCTGTTTCTCCGATTCCACCGAGTGTGCTGGCCGCAGCCACGCATTGGGATGTGCCCGCCGGACGCTTTTTGCAGGTGAGTGCTGGCGACGTCTGCTACGGTGTGCG
>NZ_JBFJMY010000498.1:0-2810 GCF_041633695.1 Hydrogenophaga sp. | reverse complement strand
GCCGCATCTGTGCCACGGTGGTATCGCGCTTCCAGCTGCCGTAGACACAGCGCACGCGTTCGATCACGCCGTCAACGGCGGTGGTGGTTGGAGATGCGGTCATGCGCCACACCCCATGCCGCCCGAGACGCCCAGCACCTCACCGGTGATGAAGCCGGCGTCGGCCGAAGCCAGGAAAGCGACCGCCGCAGCCACTTCATCGGGGGTGCCGAGGCGGCCAGCCAAGGTGGCACCCGTCATCGCTTGCAGCAGCTTGTCGCCGCCCTGCTCCAGCGCCTGGCGCAGCATCGGTGTGTCGATCGGGCCGGGCGCGATCACGTTGGCGGTGATGCCCTTGCTGCCATTCTCGCGCGCGATCGAGCGGGTGAAGGCGATCACACCGCCCTTGGCCGCCGCGTACACGGCACCACCGCGCGAGCCCAGACGGCCCGCCTCGGAGGCGATGTTGATGACGCGGCCAAAGCCCGATGCCTGCATCGCGGGCAGAGCCGCGTGCGTGGTGGCAAACACCGATTCGAGGTTGATCGCGATCAATCGGCGCCAATCTTCGGGCGTGGTGCGGGTGAAGAACGCGTGCTGGTCGACACCGGCGTTGTTCACCAGGATATCGAACGGCCCCTGTTCGGCCATGACGGCGGCCACCTGTGCGAGGTCGGTCACGTCCAGCCGCACGGCGCGGGCAGCGGTCTCTTGTGCCAGCGCTTGTGCGGCGGCGATGTCCAGGTCGGCAATGGTCACCTGCGCGCCATCGGCCGCAAGGCGGCGCACGATGGCCGCGCCGATGCCCTTGGCGCCTCCGGTAACAAAGGCTTTTCGGCCCGCGAGCGGCGTGTTGTGGGTCGCCATGGTCAACGGCCCGTGAAGGTCGGTGCGCGCTTCTCGATCACAGCGGCCAGACCCTCGCGCGCATCGGCCATGCCCGAGAGCTGGGCTTGCATGCGGTTCTCTTCGGGCATACAGGCGTCCACGCTGGAGCCCAGGCCGTTCCACAGCAGCCGTTTGGTGGCCGCCAGTGCGGCGGGTGCGCCGGCGGCGAGCTGGCGCGCCAGCGCAAAAGCCTCTTCCACCAGCTTGTCGTCTTCCACCACGCGGGTGATCAAGCCCATGTCCAGCGCTGCGCGCGCGGTGATCACGGGGTTGAGCAGGAGAATTTCCATCGCCTTGCGCAGGCCCACCAGTTGGGTGAGCGTGACCGAGACGCCAGCGTCCGGCACCATGGCGACGCGCGTGGCACCAGCCAGGAACTTGGCCGATGCGCCCGCGACCACCATGTCGGACGAACACACCAGACCCATGCCCCCGCCGCCGGCCGCGAAGCCGTGCACGGCGCTCACCACTGGCGCGTTCAGCCGCATCAGCATCGAGGCGACGATCTGCAAATAGGAGGTGGCCACACGGATGTAGTCCGGCAAAGCCTCGCCTTTCGAGAGAAACATGTGCACGTCTCCACCGGCGCAAAAGTTCTTGCCTTCACCGGTGATCAAAACGGCTCGCACGCGGCTGTCGCCGTGCACGCGTGTCACCACCTCGTGCAGGCCTTTGAGCATGGCCATATCGAGGCCGTTGGCGGCGTCCGGTCGGTTCAACCGGATGTGCGCCACGCCATCGGCGTGCAGCTCCAGCAAGGCCGGGCCTTCGCCCACCAGCACTTCGGTTGCTGAGGTGTTGTTGTCTTGTGTGTTTTCCATCGTGTGTCTCCTGAAACGCTGCCTTGCCGCCTAAATGAGAAAGGCCATCGAGTACAACGCGGTTTCGTTGTTCACCAACACCACTTTTTTGCGCGCCATGCGCAGAGCGCTGCCCTCGCGGCGCAAGGTGTATTCGTTGCGCGAGGCCCAGACGGTGTCGCCGCGAGCGGCCGACTCGAAAACCATGGCGTTGGAGGTGACGATCAGATCGTCGCCCTCGTGCCGGAGGATCTCCACGTTCGAGACGATGCGGCGCAAGCGCGATTGCGGCGTCTGGCTGTAGCGCTTGCCGGTATGGAACTGCCGGATACGCAACGCGATGCGCGAGCGGTTGTCGTAGATGATCGACATTTCCTTCTCAGGGTCACCGCCTTCGCCGTTGGCGGGAATCCAGTAGACACCGTCGTCGGTCCACAGGGCTTCCCATTCGTCGTAAGCGTGGTCGTCCTGGAAACGGGCTTCGCGGTAGATGAACTGCGTGACTTCGTCGAGCAAAACACGGGGGTCGATTGCCTGGGCGGTCATACGCTCTCCATCAGGGACTTGTAGTGGCGCCAGATACCGCGCGAAGGCGTCTCGTCGGTGGCGTCGCCAATGCGGTAACCGTTTTCATCCAGGCGTTCGCGGTGCCGGCCACGCCCGAGGTACAGCCACTCGGGATTGCTGGACTGCACGCCGAGCTGCGTGCGCTCGTACATGGCCGCGTCGTCGGCGAGCAAGAAGCCCGCCGGGCCCACCGAGCCCATGGTCTGCTGGCGCAGGCGGCGGTTGATATCGGGCGCGCCCTTGAACTGGATCGCCGTGACGTGCTGCACCGTGTGGTCCACCGACAGTGGTTGCAGCACAAAGAGCTGGATCTCCGCGATGAACAGGTTCGGAAAAATCATGATGTGCGGCGTGCCGTCGATCATGATCTCGCGCGCCTTGTCCTTGCCATACGCGGCCTCCATCTGCGCCACGTAGGCCGGCAGCTTCTCGGGCGTGGTGCCAAACCAGCTCAGCGGCACGCCGCGTTTGCGGAACTCGGGTCGCAGGTCGTTCTCGGTATGGCCTTTGCCGAAGTCGCGCGAGACGGCGGTGGAATCGCTGTCGTACAGCGTGCCGATGCCGCTTTGCGCGACT
>NZ_JBFJMY010000497.1:0-2825 GCF_041633695.1 Hydrogenophaga sp. | reverse complement strand
TCGGGCTGAGCTTGTCGAAGCCTTTGTACAAGCGCTGGCGTGTTGTTGAGCCCTTCGACAAGCTCAGGGCGAACGGTAAGGGTGGGTACGCTTTGAACGGTAGGGGTGGGTGAGCCTGGAACGGTAAGGGTGGGTGAGCCTGGAACGGTAGGGTGGGCAGGCGCGTGATGGAACCGGGCATCTGCCCCGCACGCCGCCGCTTCACCAACCGCCTCCAGCGTCGCGTCTTCCTCGCTGATCGTCACGTCCACCGTCCGCACTTCCACGCCGTGCCGCTTGGCGTCTTGCACCAGCTGGCTGGGTGTGTAAAAGCCCAGGGGCTGGCTGTTGAGCATGGCGGCCAGAAATTCGGCCGGGTAGTGGCGCTTGATCCAGCTGCTGGCGTAGACCAGCAGGGCGAAGCTGGCGGCGTGGCTTTCGGGAAAACCGTAGCTGGAAAAGCCCTTGATCTGTTCGAACACGCTTTGCGCAAAGGCTGGCTCGTAGCCGCGCTCGGTCATGCCGTCGATCAGGCGGCGCTCGTACTTGCCCAGGCCACCCTTGCGCTTCCACGCGGCCATGGCGCGGCGCAGGCCATCGGCTTCGCCGGGGGTGAAACCGGCGGCGATGATGGCGATCTGCATGCACTGCTCCTGGAACACGGGTATGCCCAGCGTGCGCTCCAGCGCACCGTCCAGCGCCTTGGGGTAGCTGACAGGTTCCTTGCCCTGGCGGCGGTTCAGATACGGGTGCACCGCGCCGCCCTGGATGGGGCCGGGCCGCACCAGGGCGACTTCGATCACCAGGTCGTAAAAGCAGCGTGGGCGCAGGCGCGGCAGCATGCTCATTTGCGCGCGGCTTTCGATCTGGAACACGCCCACGGTGTCGGCGGCGCAGATCATGTCGTAGGTGGCTTCGTCTTCGTCTGGTATGTCTTGCAGCTGGAACACACGGCCTTTGCGCGCACCAATGAAGTCGAGCGACTTGCGGATGGCGGTGAGCATGCCCAGGGCCAGCACGTCCACTTTCAAAAGGCCCATGGCGTCGAGGTCGTCCTTGTCCCACTCGATCACGGTGCGGTCGGCCATGGCGGCGTTTTCAATCGGCACCATGCGCGAGAGCGGCATCTGGGTGAGCACAAAACCGCCGGTGTGCTGCGACAAGTGGCGCGGAAAACCCATGATCTGGGCGGTGAGGCTCATGAGCTGTTGCACGGCCAGGCTGTCCGGGTCCAGCCCCGCTTCTCGCAGGCGCTCGGGCGCGATGTCGCCATGGCCCCACCAGCGGTGGCCCTTGGACAAAGCGGCCAGCGCGTCTTCGGTAAAACCCAGGGCTTTGCCCACGTCGCGGATGGCGCTGCGTGGGCGGTAGCAGATGACGGTGGCGGTGAGCGCTGCGCGCTCGCGCCCGTATTTTTGGTACAGGTACTGGATGACTTCTTCGCGCCGTTCGTGCTCAAAGTCCACGTCGATATCGGGTGGCTCGTTGCGCTCTCTGGAGATGAAGCGTTCGAACAGCACCGCCGTGCGCTCGGGGTCCACCTCGGTCACGCCCAGGCAGTAGCAGACCACGCTGTTGGCCGCCGAACCGCGCCCCTGGCACAGAATGCCCCGCGAGCGGGCAAAGGCGACGATGTCGTAGACGGTGAGAAAGTAGTGTTCGTATTGCAGGTCGGCAATCAGGGCCAGTTCGTGTTCGATCTGCTGCCGCACCTGGGTGCCGGCACCGGCGGACCAGCGCCGCGCCGCGCCTTCGTCCACCAGGCGGCGCAGGTAGCCGCTGGGGGTTTCGCCCGGCGGCACCACTTCGCTGGGGTATTGGTAGCGCAGTTCGTCGAGCGAGAAGTGGCAGCGCCCGGCCACCGTCAACGTCTCGGCCAGCAGTTCGGCGGGGAAGCGCTGGGCCAGCGCCAGGCGCGAGCGCAAATGCTGTTCGGCATTGGGCGCCAGCGCGTGGCCACAGGCGGTGAGGGGCTTGCCGACACGCGTGGCGGTGAGCACGTCGTGCAGGGGCTTGCGCGAACGCAGGTGCATGTGCACATCGCCCACGGCCACCAGCGGCACGGCGGTGAGCGCGCTGCTCTGGCGCAATTGGTGCAGGTGCATTTCGTCGTCGAGCCGGCGCAGTTGCGCCACGCCCAACCAGCAGCGGCCCAGAAAATGGGCCAGCAACCAGCGCGCGGTGCTGTCCATTTGCGCCTGGGTATTGGCGCGTTCGGCCACCGCGATGACCACACAATCGCTGAGCCGATCGGCGTCGATGAGGTCCAGCGTCAGGTGGTAGCTGCCTTTGGTGGCGGTGGTGCGGCGCAAGCCGGTGATGAATTCGCACAGATTGCCGTAACCGTTGAGGTTGGTGGCGATGACCACCAGGGTGAACGGGTGCGCACATTCCACCTTGAACTCGCTGCCCACCAGCAGCTGGAGCCCCTGCTCTTTCGCCGCCACATGCGCGCGCACCATGCCGGCCAGCGAACATTCGTCGGTCAAGGCCAGCGCGGTGTAACCCAGTGCCTGGGCGCGCTCGACCAGTTCTTCGGGGCGGCTGGCACCGCGCAGAAAACTGAAGTTGGAGACGCAGCGCAGTTCGGCGTAGTTGGGAAGGGCGGCGATGCTCATGGGCCCCTCCCCGGATTGAGCACCACACCGGGGCGCCATCCGTCATACAAGGCGCAGCGCCTGTCCAGAGACACCGAGGAACCGGCTCTGCCGCGCCTCAGGTGTCGTCCCCCATTCAGGGGGGTGGCGCCGAAGGCGACGCGGGGGCTGTTCCTCATGCTACGCAAAGTGCCCGTGCAAATACCAGGCGGGTTCGGGGTCGAGCCGGGTCTGGAACACCCACAACAC
>NZ_JBFJMY010000496.1:0-2832 GCF_041633695.1 Hydrogenophaga sp. | reverse complement strand
CCACTTGTTCGTTGATGAGGCGTTGCTCGTAGAAGCCGTCGCCCAGGCGCTTCTGGATGCTGTCGGGGTCGATGGACAAGGCCTTCAGCAGGTAGTCGGAGCTGAGCCAGCTGTTGTAGTTGGCAAAGCGCGGGTCGGTCTCCACCAGGTAGCTGGCGCTGGGGTCGGGGTTGACGCGGTAGAGGCTGCTGTTGGGCAGGGTGGACGCCGGTGTGCCGATGCGCACCCAGGGCGCTTGTTCGGCGGGCGTGCCGGGTCCAGAGCTGGCCCCGCCCGTGACGATCTGGGCCGAGACCGCCGCGACCGTGGCGGCGGCTGCTTCGGTGTGGCCGGCACCGAGCGGTGCGGTCTGGGTGTCGCTGCTGCCGGGGTTGGTGTGCGTCAGAAACTGCGCCACCGGCAGGGTGACGCTGTGCACCGTGGTCGCCGCGTAGGGGGTGCTCGTGAAGGAGCGGGAGTCTGACCGGTTCGAACGTCTCACGTACTGTGAGTACACGGTCTGGCCTTCGGTGCGCAGCTCGGCGCTGGCCTCTGCCTCGATGTTGTGCAGGGCCGCGCCCGAGAGTCTGGCGCTGCCGCCGACCACGATCTGGCTTTTGTCGTTGGTGGCGCTGGTACCGAAGTGGGCGTCGAGATCACCACCGGCCAGGATGCGGCCTGGCGCGCTGCTCTGCAGTTGCGGCGTGTATGCGGTGGCGGTGGCGTCGAGCACGGTCCAGTTGTGCAGGCGTCTGCCGGTCAGGCTGGCGTTGTAGGCGTTGATCTGCGCGTCGAGCGCGTTGAACGCGGCTTGCTTGCTGTTGTTGTAGGCATTCCGCGCGGCCTGGTAGACGTAGAACGGGGGCAACTGTTCCGGGCTGCAAATGGTGTCGCCGTGGTTCAACTGCTCGCAGTCTGGCCCGCCGTAGTTGGCCACCAACGGGGGCGGCGATGGAGGCGGATCGACCTGGAACAGCGCCCAGATGGTGTGCTCGCTCGGGTAGTTTTCAACGAAGGTGAATTCGTCGAGGTAGGTCACGCTGCGGTGGATCTCAAAGGCATTCAGGTCGCTGTTGTAGACGGGCACGGCCCACTGCGCGGTGTCGGTGGGAAAACGGTCGAACGGGTATTGCGCGCTGGGCAGCAAGACGGTCCAGTTTTCTTGATCGCTGCGCGCGCGCAGCGATCCGAAGTTGGTGCCGATCTGGTCTTCGGTGTACTCCTGGCCGTTGTGCAGCAGGCGCAGGATGGGCGTGCTGGCGCCTTGCACGATCTGGGTGCTGAAGTGCTCGTTGGTGTTGCGCAGCGCCGCTGCGTTCAAGCGCATGTCGGCGCCGCTTTCGATGGTGGCGCTCTGGTTGTCCAGGGTGGCGGCTGGGCCGGTGCTGCGGTGGTCGGCGTCGAGTGCACCACCAATGGACAGCTCGCCCGCGCTGAACAGTGTGGCGCCTTCCCGGTTGACGATGTGTTGCGCGCCAATGTCCAGACGGTCGCGCGCGGCGATGACGGCATCGGCCCGCGCGCCAGCCAGGGTTTCGGTGTCGTTGCGCAAGGTCTGGGCGGCAATGGCCACCTGGTCGCCATAGATGCGCCCGGTGCCGATGTTGAGCACGGTCTCGGCGCTGAGCCGGGTGCGCTGGCCGTCGATCAAGCCGCGGTTGCTCAGGGTCTGGTCGGCGCTGAGCACGGTGGTGCGGGCGGTGATCTCGCCGCTGGCGCGGTTGGTGATGTTGTGCGCCGTGGCTTCCAGGGTTTGCCCGGCCTTGAGGCTGCCGCTGTTGCCGAGGTCGCCGGTGATGGCCAGGCGCAGGTGGCGGTTGGCGATGAGCTCGGCACCTGCGGCGATGTGGTGGTCGCCTTGCAGCGACACGCTGAGATCGTTCTGCGACAACAGCTGGCCGTCCAGCCCCAAGGACATGGCCTCGATGCTGAGCAACTGATCGGCCACCATGCGGCCGCCGGTGTTTGCGATGGACAAGGTCTTGGCCTGGGCCTGTGCCGCCGGGTCGTCGATGCTGAGCGTGTGGCCTGCACTGAGTAGGCCGCTGCGGTTGTCGATCTGGCCGCCGCTGTGGATCTGGAGGTTTTGGTTGGCGCGCACGGCGCCTTGGAATTTGTCCAACTGCTGTGCCGTGAGGCTGACGTCCACGCCCTCGATGCCTTGCTCGGCACCCTGGGTGTTGCGGTTGTCGAGGCGCTCTGCTTGCAGTGCAAGGCCTTGCCCGGCCTGGATCAGGCCCGTCTGGTTCTGTATCAGGCCGTTGGCGGCGCTGGCGTCGATGCGGCCCAGCGCCTGGATGCGCCCGCCCCGGTTGTCCAGCCCTTCGGTGGTCAGCTGGACGTTTTGCAACGCTACGATGTCGCCCTGGACGCTGTTGTCGAGCTGTGCCGTGGTGGCGCTCAAGGCGCCACCGCTGGCCAGGTAACCACCGGCGTTGAGGAAGCGCCCGGTGTGCAGGTCCAGGTTCTGCTCCGCCACGATCTGACCCTGGGTGTTGTTCGCTTCACCCGTGGTCGCGATGTCCAGCGTGCTTTCGACGCTTTGGATGCTGCCACCGCTGTTGTCCAGGCTGTGGGCCTGCAATTGCAGTGCTTGGGTGGCGACGATCTGGCCTTGCACGTTGCTGGTGCTGCCCTGGGTGTTGCTGTGCAGCGTGGTGCCTGCGGCCAGAAGCCCCTGGTCGTTTTGCAAGCTGTTCGCCTGCACGTGCAGGGCCGCGCCGGCCAGCATTTGGCCATGAGCGCGGTTGTCGATGGTCTCGGCCACCTGCAGGACGAGGTCGTGTGCCTGGGTGGCTTGTACCAGGCCGCCCTGGTTGAGCAACTCGCCAGCGGTGATGTGGGTGTGCCCGT
>NZ_JBFJMY010000495.1:0-2838 GCF_041633695.1 Hydrogenophaga sp. | reverse complement strand
CTGGGCGCGCATGGCCACCGGTGAGGCGCTCCAGGCCTTGAATGCTGCCTGCGAAGCCATGCGAGCAGCGCCGACCTGGTCCACGTCAAAGAACGGCACCACCTCCACCGTGGTCCTGGCCAGCGCGTCGAGCAAGGGCTGGCGCATGGAAATCACCGCCAGATCCAGGCCCATGCTGTTGCGGCGATCGGCACCGAACATGTCCACAGGCAAAGGCATGGCCGGCTTCGGGCTCAGGTACAGGGGCGAGGTGAGCAACAGGCCCATGCCCACCGACTCGTCGGCCAGCTGGTGCACGAACGAGGAGTTCGCACCGTTCTCCAGCAGCCGGCGCACCAGGTAGGCGAGCAAGTCGCGGTGGGCGCCCACCGGGGCGTATACGCGGCAGCGGATCTTGGGGTTCTTCAGCACCTCGCGGTACACGCCTTCGCCCATGCCATGCAAGCGCTGCAACTCAAACGGTCGCATGACCCTAGGGCCCGACGACCGCAGCGCTGGGCCGCCCCCAGCAAGCTCAGCCCCCTCGGGGGGCAGCGACCCGCGCAGCGGCGGAGCGTGGGGGTCACCTTCGGCCATTTGCAGGATGGCGGCAATGGTGCCGGCGTTGTGGGTGGCGAACTGTGGGTAGATCGCGTCTGCCGCACCGAACAAGGCCTGGGCACAGGCCAGGTAGCTCACATCGGTGTGGTGCTTGTGCGTGAACACCGGATAACCGGGCAGACCCAGTTCCTGGGCCCGTTTGATCTCGGCATCCCAATAGGCGCCTTTCACCAGGCGGCACATCAGCTGGACCTTGTACCGGCGCGCCATCGCGGCCAGGTGCTCGATCAGTTCGACCGCCCGTGTCTGGTAGGACTGCAGGGCCAGGCCAAAGCCGGTCCACTGCGGATAGCTTTCGGCTACCTGCGCGATCAGGGCCTCGAACACATCGAGAGACAGCTCCAGGCGGTCCACCTCTTCGGCGTCGATGGTGAGATTGAGGTTGGCCTGGGCCGCCGCTTCGCACAGTGTCCACACGCGCGGCACCAGCTCGCGCATCACGCGCTCATGCTGCAGATCTTCGTAGCGCGGGTGCAGCGCGCTGAGCTTGATGGAAATGCCGTCGTTGTGTGCCGGAGAGCGCGTGGCATCCGCCGTGCGCGAGATAGCGGCGATGGCGTTCTGGTAGCTGGCCAGGTACTGCAGGGCGTCGGCATCGGTGCGGGCCCCCTCTCCCAGCATGTCGTAGCTGAACCCGAGGTTGGATTGCCTCTTGCGCGCCGAGGCCGCTTCTTTCATGCCCTCTTCAATGGTCTGCCCCAACACGAACTGGCGACCCAGCAGCTGCACAGCCCGCAAAGTGGCCGCCACCACCGACCGGGACCCCAGCTTGGCCATCAGGCTCGTCTCACGTCCCGCGCCCGGCAAGAACTTCTTGGACAGCGCAATCGCCGACGACGACAGGCGTGCCAGCGCCGAATCGGCTGCGCCATCAAAGTCGGCCCGCCCCAGCTGATCGGCCGTCAAGGCAATGGCGGTCTCGGCGTCCGGCACACGCAGCAGCGCCTCGGCCAGCCGCATCAGGGCCAGCCCTTCGGCGCTGGAAATCGGGTACTCCTTGAGCAGGCTTTCCATGGCCCAGAACGGCGGCGGATTGTCGCGCACCGCCTGCACCCACGGACCCGCCCTTTGCGCCGCAGCTGCCCAGTCCATCGCGCCTTCCAGCGCCAGCAGCCGTTGCGACAACACGTCGGCTTCGGACCTATAGGGAAACGGCAGGCGGTCGCTGGTGCGCGGCATAAAAGCTCCTGGTCGGCAAGAGGTTGATCAATACGGCCATGATCCCGCCAGTGAGACAGAATAATTCTCTATAAATTGACAATCCACCGGATAATTCACCATCCATGAACCCGGCCTACCCCGAACTCGATCGCATCGATCTGCGCATCCTCAAGGTGCTGCAAGCCGATGGCCGACTGTCCAACCTGAAACTGGCTGAGACCGTGGCGCTCTCACCCACCGCCGTGCTGGCCCGCACCCAGCGCCTGCAGCGCGAGGGCTACATCCTGGGCTACGAGGCGCGGCTCAACCCGCTCAAACTCGGGCGCGGCATGATGGTTTTCGTCGAGGTGCTGCTGGACCGCACCACCGACAACGTGTTCAACGCCTTCAAAGCCGCCGTGCAAGTGCGCGAAGAAATCATGGAATGCCACATGGTGGCCGGTGGTTTCGACTACCTGCTCAAAACGCGCATGGCCGACATGGCTGCCTACCGCGAATTCGCCGGCACGGTGTTGTGGCAACTGCCTGGCGTGCGCGAGACCCGCACCTACGCGGTGATGGAGGAGGTGAAGAATTCCACACACTTGCCTCTGTAACGCACCGCAGTGACACGAAGGCCAAGGACACATGCGCCCATGGCTAGGTCGGGCATACGGTGACCAGATGGTTGCAGGTTTCGGAAGGAGGCGGGGGAGATGGTGGCGTCACCACTTCGCACAGCTTGCGACGCCGTTCGTACTCAGTGCGGTGCTCCCAATACAGGCTATAGCGTTGCGCCTCCTGCGTCTGGTGTGCCTCGCGCGATTGCCGCCACCCACGAATCGCCTCCTCATTGAGCAATTTTCCGCCGTCCACCAGGAAAGCTTCGCTCCAGTGACGGTAGGTCGCGAGTTGCGTGGCCCATTTCGGGTAGGCCCCTGACCAGAAATCAATCTTGTGCCCGGTCTCATGATCAAGGAATGCCACGATCCAGGCCGAGTAGGTCAGCGACGTGACTGCGACCTCGGTACCATCTGGAACATTCGCATAGGCGTCCAGCTCCGCCGGTCGGCCCTGGGTGTGCCAGTCAGACGGAAT
>NZ_JBFJMY010000494.1:0-2855 GCF_041633695.1 Hydrogenophaga sp. | reverse complement strand
TCGGCGGTGCCACCGCTCATGAGCGCCCGGCTCAAAATCTCGGGCCGGGTGATCAGGCTGCCGGCGGCGGCCAGGGAGGCTTCTGACAAGGCCTCGGTGACCACCACCAGCATGGTGGCGTCCTCGCCCTCGTGCGGCCCGGTGCCGCCATGCGACTCGGGGATCGACAGACCGAACACGCCCATGTCGCGCATGGGTTGCAGCAGCGATTCGGGCACGGTCTGATCGTGCCGGTGAATCGCCTCCGCCTGCGGTGCCACCACGTCGGCAGCAAAGCGGCGGAACGCGTCCTGCGCCATGACGACCGATTGGTCGAGCGACACGCTGCCCAGCTCCACCCCATCACCAGCGGCGACCAGCGCACGGCCCGCTGCCGTGAGCGCTTGTTTGCCACAGGCCGCGCCGCGCAACGTGGCCCAGGCTGCATCGGCGCCCAGTTGCTGCAACGGTTCCAACGGCAGGCCCAGCTCGATGTACAGCGCTTCCAGGCGCGGCAACAGCGCGGCGATCGCGTCCACCGCGAAAATCAGTGCCAGCTGCGATTGCAGCGCATCGCCGCCGGGGTCGAGGCGCGCCAGCGCGGTCTCGGCCGCGAGCAGATCGGCGCTGGCCCAGGCGATTTCGAAGGTCGCCACTTGTTGTTCGTCCAGCAATGGGCCATCCAACTGGCCTCCCCGAGCGCAGGCCTGCGCGAGTGCCGCAACACCGGCTTCGAACAAAGGGCGCAAATGCCCCAGCAGCGCCCGGGCGTTGCCAACCTGTTGCTTCAATCCCTGCTCCATCACGCTGCCGCCACCAAGCCAGCGCCGTCCAGGTGGGCTTCGGCCTGGCGCGCGGCTTCACGCCCGGTGTAGGCGCAGGCCTGGGTGCCACCGTCGCCGTAATCTTTCACGGCATCGCCCACGTGCCAGAGATTGGCCAACGGGGTGGTTTGTGGCATGTCGAATCCGGCGCAGGAACGCTGGGCCGGCCAAGCGTCGCGCATCACACGCACCGACAGCATCTTTGCTTGTGCAAAGCCTGGGAACTCGTCGCGCAAATCCTGTAGCGAGGCTTCGATTTCGGTCTCCTCGTTGAAATCACCAATGGCCGGACGCGGCACCGCGTAGGCCACGTACTGGTACCAACCGGCGGGTGCGAGCTCGGGGCAAGTGGCGGTGAGCTCCCCCATGTTGCACAGACGGCGCGTTTTGCCGAAAGTGACCAGGCCAGGCACGTCGACCAGACGCGTTTGCGTCGCGAAGTTGATGACGATGTTGGCCGATGGTTTGGGTGCGGTGCGTGCGAGCGCCAGGTACTCGGTGCCGAAGGCTTCGCCTCCGGGCAAATCGACCGTGGCGCGGGGGCCGATGTTGCTGATCACCGTGCGTGCCTGCACGCGTGTGGCCACGCCGTCTTTCATGACGGTGACGCCGGTGGTCAGGCCGTCCTGCGTGTGCAGTTCGGTCACCGGTGCGTCGAGCCAGATCTCGCCGCCCGCGTTACGGATGCCGTCGGCCAGGTCGTTCCACAAGCCCACGGTGCCGCGTGGGCAAAAGCCGAAGCGTTTGAACGCACCCTTCACCGCGAAGTAGGTGAGGAAGGCGCGCGCGGGCACCTCGTCGTCGTTGGCGGCGAAGATCGCGGCGCAGAGGTTGCGGAAGATCGCGTGCACGGTCTCGTTCTTGGTGTACCCGCTGAGCCACTCCTTGGTGCTCATCTTGGCCTCGGGCAGATCGCCTGCGCGCGCATCGGCGAACTTGGTGCCGATCTTGGCCGCCTGCTTGGTGAAGGTGCCCAGCAGCATGCCCCAGCCACCCTTGGCGACGTTGATGACCTTGCCATCGATCAGGAACACGGTCGCAGGACTGGGCACGCGCAGGTCCAGCGGCACGTTGAGCAAGTCGAAGGTCTCTTCGAACACGCCGCCGAGTTCGATCGCGATGGCGCCAATGTTGACCGTGAAGCCGTCGATCTGCTCGCTGGAGGCGCGGCCGCCCACGCGGCCCAGGTTCTCGACGACCAATACCTTGCGGCCAGCGGCCACCAAACGTGCGGCTGCACTGAGCCCGCCTGCGCCGGCGCCGATCACGACCGCGTCGTACACGGTGTTGTTGGTGTTCATGGAATTGTCTCCTGTTGTATTCAATGGGGGGTGGGGGTGGCGGCACGGCGCAGGGTTTCCCGCGCGCGCACCACCACGGGTAGATCGACCATCTTCGAGCGGTATTCGGCCGCGCCATGGCCTTCGCGCTCGGCAGCCTCGAAGGCTTCGATGGCGCCGCGTGCTTGAGCAATGTCCTCGTCCGAAGGCGAGTAACCGGTGTTCATCACCGCCACCTGCGCGGGGTGGATACACAGGCCACCCACAAAGCCGAGCTGGCGCGCGAGCCGGATGGTCTGTGCGAAGGCCTCGGCGTCGCCGTAGTCGGCGATCGAACCGGGAAAGCCAAAGGGCAGAATGCCGGCGCGGCGGCAAGCGAACTGCACCAGCTGGTTGGGCAACATCAAGGTCTCGCGCACCGGCGCCATGCCGGCGGAGGCCGAAAAGTCTTCGGGGCCGAGCATCATGCCGAGCATGCGCGGCGTGCTGGCCGCGATCTCGTCGAGTGCTGGCAAGGCCTGTACATCTTCGATCAGCGCGATCAGGCGGGTGTGCCCTGCGGGCAAGCCGCGTTGGGCCTCGAGCCGGTCCAAGCGTTCGACCACGGCCTGCACCGTGGCGGCATCGTTCACCTTGGGCAGAACCAGCGCGCGCACAGCCGGGCCAACGGCCACGTCGATGTCCAGCGCAGCCATCTCCCAGGCTTGGTTGACGCGCACCAGCACCGGCGTGCCCCGTGCCGCAATGGCGGCTGCGGCGCCCGGCACGGCGG
>NZ_JBFJMY010000493.1:0-2880 GCF_041633695.1 Hydrogenophaga sp. | reverse complement strand
GTGCCGAGTGCCGGCTTGAGCGGCGCTTCGGGGTGGATGTGGATGATCTGGGTGTGGGGTTTCATGGACCTGCCACCGCTTGGGTAAGCCCTTCGACAAGCTCAGGGCGAACGGAGGGGTGGCGTGCCAACGCGGGCTTGGCCGGTGCCTCCGGGTAGGTCTGGGCGATTGGGGTGTGGAGCTTCATACGCCGGCCACCGCTTGGGTGGGCCCTTCGACAGGCTCAGGGCGAACGGCGGTTTGGCGTGCCGGCGCGGGCTTGGCCTGTGCCTCCGGGTGAACAGGGATTTTGAGCGCCACGGCATCCAGCCCGCATCGGTACAAGCGGGTCATTGCCTGGCCAGCACCGGCCCGAGCACTTTGCCGGTGTGGGTGCCCAGGCGCACCACTTCGTCGGGTGCTGCAGCGGCCACGATCTGGCCGCCACCGCCGCCGCCTTCGGGGCCGAGGTCGATGATCCAGTCGGCTTCGGCCATCACGTCGAGATCGTGCTCGATCACCACCACACTGTGGCCGCCATCCACCAGGCGGTGCAGCACGCGGATGAGTTTTTCCACGTCGGCCATGTGCAGGCCCACGGTGGGTTCGTCGAGCACGTAGAAGGTGTGGGGTGCTTTCTGGCCGCGCCGCGCCACGTCGTCGCGCACCTTGCTGAGTTCGGTGACAAGCTTGATGCGCTGCGCCTCGCCGCCGCTGAGCGTGGGGCTGGGCTGGCCCAGGGTGAGGTAGCCCAGGCCCACGTCTTTCAGCAGTTGCAGCGGGTGGGCGATGTTGGGCATGCTGGCGAAGAAACCCACGGCTTCGTCCACTTCCATCTTCAATACATCGCCGATGTTCTTGCCCTTCCAGGTGACGGCCAGTGTTTCGGGGTTGAAGCGGGCGCCGTGGCAGACCTCGCAGGGCACTTTCACATCGGGCAGAAAGCTCATTTCGATGGTGCGCATGCCCTGGCCTTCGCAGCCAGGGCAACGGCCTTCGCCGGTGTTGAAACTGAAGCGGCCTGGGCCGTAGCCGCGCGCCTTGGCTTCCAGCGTGTCGGCAAAAAGCTTGCGCACGGTGTCCCAGAAACCAATGTAGGTGGCGGGGCAGCTGCGTGGGGTTTTGCCGATGGGGGTCTGGTCAACCTCCAGCACACGGTCCACGGCTTCGGAACCCAACACTTTGTCGCAACCGATCCAGCTTGGGCGCTCGCCCGCGTCCCACAGCTGGCGCCCGGCAAAGGTGCTGCGGCGGCTCACGGCTTCGGCCACGTTGGTGAACAAGACGTCGCGCGCGAAGGTGGATTTGCCCGAACCGCTCACGCCGGTGACCACCACCAGGCGCTGCAGGGGCACGCGGGCGGTGAAGTTTTGCAGGTTGTGCAGCTGGGCGCCCCGGACTTCGATCCAGTGGTTGCCGAGCTGCACGGGCGCTGCCGCCGCCGCAAGCATCTCTGCGATGGCCTTCTGCTTGGCCTTCGCGCTGCGTTTGGGTGCTGCTGCAGCGGGGTCTGCCGCCACTTCAGCGGCTGTCTCCGGAGCCGAAGCGGGCAACACCGCACGCCGCGCTTGCAGCGGGTGTTTCATGGCGTGCAGCAGGTAGCGGCCGGTGACCGACTCGGGGTTGGCCGAAAGATCGGCCACGCTGCCTTGCGCCACCACGCGCCCACCGCGCTGGCCGGCGCTGGGGCCGATGTCGATGATGTGGTCGGCGCGGCGTATGGTGTCTTCGTCGTGCTCCACCACCACCAGGGTATTGCCCTTGGCGCCGAGCTTGTGCAGGGCGTTGAGCAAGATCTGGTTGTCGCGCGCGTGCAGACCAATGGTGGGTTCATCGAGCACGTAACACACGCCTTGCAGGTTGCTGCCCAATTGCGCCGCCAGCCGGATGCGTTGGGCCTCGCCGCCGCTGAGCGTGGGCGCGCCCCGGTCCAGCGTGAGGTAGTTCAGGCCCACCTCTTCCAGGAACGACAAACGGCTTTCGATTTCGGGCAGCAGGTCGCGGGCGATGTCGGCTTCGCGCTGGGTCAGCGTCTGGCTGCTCAACAAGTTCAACACCCACTGCCGCACCTCGCGCACCGACAAGCGCGCGATATCGGTGATGCCCACCTGGGCAAACTTCACCGCCCGCGCCTGTGCGTTGAGGCGCGTGCCTTCGCAGCTCGGGCAGGCCTGGTCCACGATGTCTTCCACTTCGGGCTCGGCAAAGCTTTGCTCGCGGCCGCGTTCCTTGTCGTCGCGCACCGAGTCGTCGAGCAGCTTGCGCTGTTCGCGCGAGAGCTGGGTACCGGTGCCCACGCAATCGGGGCACCAGCCGTGTTTGCTGTTGTAAGAGAACAGGCGCGGGTCGAGCTCGGGGTAGCTGGTGCTGCACACCGGGCAGGCGCGGATGGTGGAAAACACCTCGGCCCGGCCCAGCCCCACGGTGGACGCCCCCGATGCCAGCGCCTCGCCCAGGCCGTCGAGCGGGTGCAGCACCTGCACCACGCCCTTGCCGTGTTCCAAGGCCCGCGCCAGTTGCTCCCGCAGCCAGGTTTCGCGATCGGCACTGACCACACCATCGGCCACCGGCAGCTCGATGCTGTGCTCTTTGAACCGGTCGATGCGCGGAAATCCGGTGGTGGGCAAAAACTCGCCGTCCACCCGCAAATGCGTGTGGCCGCGCGGGCGCGCCCAATCGGCCAGCTCGGTGTAGACGCCTTTGCGGTTGACCACCAGGGGTGCGAGCAGGCCGATGTGCTGACCCTTGTAGCGCTTGAGAATGGCGGCGGCGATGCTGTCGGCGCTTTGCGGCATCACCGCCGCACCGTCGTGCACGCAGTGTTGCGTGCCCAGCTTCACGTACAGCAGGCGCAGAAAGTGCCAGACCTCGGTGGTGGTGCCCACCGTGCTCTTGCGCCCG
>NZ_JBFJMY010000492.1:0-2885 GCF_041633695.1 Hydrogenophaga sp. | reverse complement strand
GACATCGATCTGCTGCACCGGTACGGCAAAAATGGCCAGATCAACCGGTTTTCCAATGTCTCGAAGACTGGCGTAGGCACGCAGCTGCTGGACTTGTGAACGGGCGGGGTTGATCGGGTAGATCTCGCCCTGGTATCCGTGCTCGATCAGATACCGCAAGGGCATGGCTCCAATTTTTCCGGGTGTGGCGGATGCACCGACAACGGCGATGGAGCGCGGGGAGAAGAAGGCGTCGAGGTCTGACTGGGACATGGCTTTTGAACAAATTTCGGGCAGGGCGCAACCCCGGAATCCGGCACGCCAGCGCCCCTTCGACGGGCGCGATGTGCGGTACAAGCCACGAAGATAGTCAGATAACTTTTATCAGGCAAATCGTATTTTCAGTAGTTTTTATAAGAAATTCAGAATTATTGAAAGCTTGTTTCACTTGGCGGCTGCGGCCTTCCCGGTGCCGCTGGACCGCGTGCTGACCTGTGGCCGAGGTGCCATCGCAGTCCAGTCCCTGACAAACCCGAGCACGAACCGCACAAAACTCTCGACGGCGGGAGACACCGAAGGACGGCGACGCACGAACATGGCAACCCGCCAGCTCACCTGGGGTTGCTTCAAGGGCAGAAAAGTCAAGCCCAGGCCTTGCACCAGGCGCTCGGTCAGGGCAGGGGATACCACCGCACCTTCGCCGACCCGGAGCATCGAAAGGGCCGTGTTGACCCTGTGCACTGGCAAGATTTTGCGTGGGTGGTTGCGCGGTGGCACACAGCTCAGCACGTGGGTCGCGAAATTGGGCATGTAGTTGATGAGTGGCCGCTCGCGCAAGTCTTTCCAGCTGACCGCGTCCATCCGACTCAACGGATCGTCGGGGTGCAGTGCCACACACATGGGATCGAGCCACAGTGGATGTTCCTCCACCATGTCGTCTTCAATGAGGCCTGCCGGCCCGAATCCGACATCCATGCTGCCCTGTTGCAAGCCAGCCAGCACCTGTTCGATGGGAACGTCCTCAAAGCGCACCTCTATGCCTTGCTGGGCATTCTGATAGCCAGCAATCAGATCGGGCATGAGGGTGCACGACAGCGGTTCTGGTGCCGCCACCCGTACCAGGCCACGACGCAACTCCTTGAGATCGGTGAGGCTGTCCAGTGCTTCTTCCAGCGTCGAGAGTACGCGTCTCGACATGGGCTCGAACGACTGCCCCACGCTTGACAGGGAAACACTGCGTGTGTTGCGGTCGAGCAATCTGACCCCGACCCTGTCCTCCAGCTCGCGGATCAGTCCACTGAGCGCAGCCTGGGACAGGCTCATGGTCTTTGCCGCCTCGGAGAAGCTGCCGGAGTCCACCACCGCCAAGAATGCGCGCAACTGGCGCAGCGTGACATGCATCGTCATGGACATCTCCAAAAATTGGGTTGGCCTTATTTATAACAGTAGGTGATAAGTTGCTCACAAAATTCAACTTGTCCGATAGAGTGAGTCCAACTATTGTCATGTCACCGGCATCCGCAGCATTCGACTGCAACCGGCTGACCATCCCGAGGAGACACCATGAAGATTTCACGAAGAGCCCTTCTGGGCACCACTGCCGCCAGCCTGTCAATGGCGCACATGCCGTCGGTTGTTGCACAGACCGCCTGGCCGGTACGCCCCGTTCGGATCGTTTCACCTTATGGCGCGGGTGGAGCGAGCGACATTTCGGTGCGTATGCTGGCGGAGTACCTGGGCTCTTCGCTCGGACAGAATGTCATCGTTGAGAACAGGGCGGGCGCCGGCACCCGGGTGGCCAATGAGTATGTGGCACGCAGCGCAGGCGATGGCTACACCGTGCTCTACGCCGCGGCGCCCTACGCGACCGCCGAAGCCTTGCACGGAAAAATGGGTTTTGACCCAAAGAAAGATTTGCTCCCGGTGGCCATGGTGGCCTTGGCACCGCTCTTTCTCATTGTCAACACGGACTCGAACATCAAGAGCGCCAGCGAATTCGTCGCCTACGCCAAGTCCCGACCCGAAGGCGTCAACTTCGGATCGCCCGGCGCGGGGTCCCAGCCGCACCTGGCGGCTGAGCTGCTGCTCAGGGATGCCGGTGCCAAGGGCGTCATCGTTCACTACCGAGGTGATGCGCCGGCTTACACCGAACTCTTGGCCGGTCGCATCGACGCCACGCTGACGGCCATCACGGCGGCGCTGCCGCACATCCAGAACGGCAAGCTGCGGGTTCTGGGTGTTGCATCTGCAGAGCGCAGCCCGCTCTTTCCCGATGCCCCCACCTTGAAAGAGCAAGGCCTTTCCAGCGTGCTTGCCTCGGGGTGGTACGGTTTCATGGTGCCCGCGGCCACACCTGCGCCGATACGCGAACGCCTGCAAGCCGAAACCAAACGGATCCTCGGCACTCCAGAGGTGCAACAAAAATTCCTGGCACTTGGCCTGGAACCGCGCAGCGGTTCGGCGGCGGAGTTCGGGAAGTTCATCGATAGCGAAACAAGCAAGTGGAGCGAGTTGATCCGCACCGCAGGCATCAAGGCCGACTGAAGCGGGCATGGCCCAAACCGCCAGCATGTCCATGAACGGCGCGCAGTTCCGGTAGGGACAGACATCCAGGGGCAGGGCTCCCATTTCCCGTCCTGGGTGTGCAAGTGTGCCCGCGCCGCCTGGCACTCGTCGACCCGCCCGCTCGGCGGCAAGAGCGGGAAATGGGACATGCCTTGTTGTTGCGATCGTCGCGGAGTCGCCAGCGCTGGCCCGAACCGGTCTTTCACTTTGCCTGTTGTCTAAAGCGCGCTCGGCATAGCCGGTCGGGGCCGTGTGAGCTTGGGCCAGAACACGATCACGGCCAGGCCGGCCAGCACCAGGGCGCAGGCCGCGAGTTTCCAGGGTGGCATGGCTTCGCCCAG
>NZ_JBFJMY010000491.1:0-2897 GCF_041633695.1 Hydrogenophaga sp. | reverse complement strand
TTGGCGAGCACCTCAAATTCTTCGTCCGGATTGACGGTGTGATGCAGGCGGCGATTTCGACAACAGTCAGTCAGGAGATTTACCCATGATGTTCGACGATGACCAGATTGCGCTGCGTGACGTGGCGCGCCGCTTTGCACGAGAGAAGCTCAGGCCCGATTACCAGAAGCGCGAATCGCAACCTGGCATCGACCGGGCCTTGTTCAAGGAAATGGGTTCGCTCGGTCTGATCGGTGTTGATCTGCCCGAGGAATATGGCGGCTTGGGCCTCAGTGGCGTCACGGCCGGCATGATCACCGAGGAAATTGCCTATGGTGACTTCAACGTCAGCTACATGCAGCTGCTCAGTTCGCTGATGGGCGCCATCATCCATGCCAATGCGTCCCCCGAGCTGGCGCGCACCTGGAACAGCCGGATCGTGGCGGGCGAGGCCATCGTCGCGCTGGGTCTGACCGAACCACGGGGCGGCTCGGATGCCGCCAATCTGCAACTCAAGGCGCGTCGCGTGGGCGACGAGTACGTGCTTTCCGGCGAGAAAACCTCCATCACTTTTGCCGACCAGGCCGATGCCATGGTGTTGTTCGCACGCACCGGCAAGCCCGAGGATGTCGCACGAGGCATCAGCGCCTTCCTGGTCGATCTGAATCAGCCCGGCGTGCAACGCACGCGCTTCAACGATGTTGGTAGCAAGATCATCGGCCGTGGTTCGGTGTTTTTCGACGATGTGCGGGTGCCGGTCGAGAACCGGCTGGGCGAGGAGGGCAAAGGCTTCACGCAGGTGATGCAGGGCTTTGACTTCAGCCGCATCCTGATCGCGCTGCAGTGCGTGGCCGCCGCGCAGGCCTCGATCGACGAAGCCTGGGAATACGTGAAGGAACGCCAGACCTTTGGCGCGCCGCTGGCGCAGTACCAGGGCGTGAGCTTTCCCCTTGTCGAGTTCGAGACCCTGATCGCCGCTTGCCGCCAGCTCTGCTACCACGGCCTGGCCCTGCGCGATGCCGGTCAGCCGCACACCGCGGAAGCGGCCATGGTCAAGTGGATGGGCCCCAAGACCGCTTTTGACGCGATTCACCAGTGCCTGCTGACCTTTGGGCACTATGGCTGGTCGATGGACCTGCCTCACCAGCAGCGCCTGCGCGACGTGATGGGCCTGGAAATCGGCGACGGAACGGCGCAAATCATGAAGCTGATCGTTGCCCGCGAGCGCGTGGGACGCGCCGCCGTGCAGTACGCCAAGGAGAGCAAGAAATGATTCAGACATCCCCAGTGGAGATCAGCCGTGCCGGCGCCGTTGGAATTATCGAGTTAGCCCGCCCCGAAAAATTCAATTGCCTGTCGATGTCCGTTCATGCGGCCATCGAGGCCGCCATCGACGGATTCGAGAAATCCGACTCCGGTGTGCGCGCCATTCTGATCCGGGCGCAAGGCAAGCACTTCTGCACCGGCGCCGATCTGGATGAGGTGAAGTCGCTGCGTGGCGATCCAGCCAGGCTCAAGCACTTCATCAGCTATGGTCACAGCGTGCTCAAGCGCCTGGAACGCAGCGATTTGCCGGTGGTGGCGGCCTGCCAGGGTCTGACCCTGGCCGGTGGCAGCGAACTGATGCTGGCCTGCGACATCATCTTTGCGGCCAAGGACGCGCGCTTTGGCGACCAGCATGCCCAGTTCGGCCTGATTCCCGGGTGGGGCGGCAGCCAGCGCATGCCACGCATTGCGGGTCTGCGCCGTGGCCTGGACCTGTTCTTTTCGGCGCGCTGGATCGATGCCGCCACCGCCGAGCAGTGGGGGCTGGTGAACTATGTGGTCGAGCCTGAGCAGTTGGGTGAAGCGGCGCTGGCGTATTGCAGCAAGATCGCCACGCGCAGCCGCATCGGCATGGCCACCATGAAACGTTTGGCACGGCAAGGCATGGAGGGTTCGTCGGAGGTCGGTCTCCAGCTTGAGGAAGACCTGGCCAGCGCGGCTCTGCTCGATGACGACGTCAGCGAAGGTCTGGCGGCCTTCGAGGCACGCCGTACACCGGTGTTCAAGGCCTGAGCGGCTGAATGCTTTGTCTCGCGAATAGGCGCAATCACATATGACCATCCTTTCCTCCCGCATATCGACTTCCGACGACGAATTTCGGCTCAACCAAAAAGCCTACCAGGCCGTGATTGCGGACCTGCAAAGCCGTCGCCAACTGGCGCTGGCCGGTGGCCCCCCGAAAGCTCGGGAAAAACACCTGGCGCGCAACAAGATCCTGCCGCGCCATCGCGTCGAAGTGCTGCTCGATCCAGGTTCGCCTTTCCTAGAGGTCGGCATGCTTGCCGGCGAGGGCATGTACGACGGCGTGCCGCCGGGTGCCAGCATCATCACCGGCATCGGTCTGGTGCAGGGCCGTCCGTGCATGATCATTGCCAACGACGCCACCGTGAAGGGTGGCACCTACTACGGCATGACCTGCAAGAAGCATGTGCGGGCGCAGCAAATTGCTTGGGCACACCGCTTGCCCTGCATCACGCTGGTGGACAGCGGTGGCGCCTTCCTGCCGGAGATGGCCAACATTTTTCCCGACGTGGGGCAGTTCGGCAGCATTTTCAACAACCAGGTCCGCATGTCGGCCGAAGGCATCCAGCAGATTGCCGTGGTGATGGGGCCTTGCACGGCGGGTGGCGCCTACATCCCGGCGCTGTGCGACGAGGCGGTGATTGTCAAGGAGCAGGGCTATATGTACCTCGGCGGCCCCGAGCTGACCTTTGCCGCCACCGGCGAGACGGTGGATGCCGAGTCGCTGGGCGGTGCCAAGATGCATTGCAGCGTCAGCGGCGTCACCGATCACATTGCCGAAGATGACCGCCACGCGCTGGCCATCACGCGTGAAATCGTACGGGACCTGGGTGAGCAGCCCAAGCCACGCT
>NZ_JBFJMY010000490.1:0-2907 GCF_041633695.1 Hydrogenophaga sp. | reverse complement strand
GGCGCGTGCCCAAAGCCTGGCTGCGCGTGCAGCGCCTGCCGCAAGAAGGGCATTTTGTGCTCTGGGAAAAGCCAGCACTCGTGACCGAAGCGATCCGCAGCCTGGCTTGCGAGTAAACATCCGGCACTCGCCGCGCCACGAGGCCAAGGCTTACCGTGCCGGTGTCGCCTGCTCCTGCGCGTAATCCAGAAACGCGCGCAGCGGCGCGGGCATCTGGCGCCGCCCCGGCGTGTAGAGATACAGGCGTTCGGGCGCCGGCATCCAGTCGCCCAGCACGGTTTGCAAGCGCCCCTCGGCCACATGGCTCTGCACCAGCGGGTTGAACGCATAGGTCAGCCCCAGACCGGCGACCGCCGCCTCCACCACCAGAAACTGGTCGTTGAACACCGGGCCTCTGGGCAGCGCCACTTCCTGGCGCTCGCCTTGGCGCGCAAATTCCCAGCGGTAGAGCACGCCGCTGGGAAAACGCTGGCGCACACACAGGTGCTGGAGCAGATCGGCGGGCGACCGCGGCGGCTCGCGCCCAGCCAGGTAGCTGGGCGCGGCCACCACGCAAAAGCCCGCCGGCGCGCCAAACGGCACCGCCACCAGATCGGCGGCCAGCCGTTCACCAAAGCGCATGCCAGCGTCAAAACCGCCGGCCACGATATCCACCAGCCCGTCGTCGCCCACCACCTCCACCTCGATCTCGGGGTAGCGGGCCAGAAATCCGGGCAAGAGCGGCAGCACCACGCATTGGGCCGCGATGCGCGGCACCGTCAAACGCAGGCGTCCGCGTGGCTGGTCGCGAAACGCATCCAGCTCGCCCAGCGCCTGCTCAATGTCGTCCAGCGCGGGCGACAAACGCGCCAGCAAACGCGCACCCGCTTCTGTGGGCGCCACGCTGCGGGTGCTGCGGTGGAGCAGGCGCACGCCCAGGCGGGTTTCCAGCACGCGCACCGAATGGCTCACGGCCGAGGCCGACACGCCCAGTTCATCGGCGGCCTGGCGAAAGCTGCTGAGCTTGGCCACCGCAGAAAACGCCGCCAGCTCGCTCCATCCATTTTTCTTCATTGCTGAATATTACTCAGCAAAACATGCAACCTTGGCCCGATTGTCTTGGCAATCGATTTGTCTGAAGCTGGGCACCTCTTCACCATTTGCCTCGAAACCCCATGCTCTCCACTCTGCGCCACGCGCTACGCCGTCTCTCAGTTCTGCTCCTGCTGCCCTGCGCCCTGCTGGCCGCGCCCGGCGCCAACGCCGAAACCCCGCCCAGGGTGCTGGTGTTTGGCGATTCGAACAGCTGGGGCTGGATCGCCTCGCCCCAGGCATTTCCCGTGCAGCGGCTGGACGATGCGCAGCGCTGGCCCGGCGTGCTCGGCCAGGCTTTGAACGGGCAAGCCACGGTGCAGGTCGACGCGCTGTCGGGCCGCACGGTGGATGTGGACTACCCTGAGGCCATTGCCGGATTTCCCGGCCCCTTGTTCAACGGCAGCCGCAGCCTGGCCGAGGCGCTGGCGCGCGAAGCGCCGGTGGATCTGCTGGTGCTCATGCTGGGCACCAACGACCTGCGCGCCGACCTGGGCCGCTCGCCACAAGACATCGCACAAGGCCTGGCCGGGCTGGTCCGCCAGGCCGCCCAGTTCGGCAGCGGCGTGCTCACCACCTACGCAGCACCGCGCGTGCTGCTGGTGGTACCGCCACCGCTGGGCGATGTGTCGGCCACACCCATGGGCGCATTCTTCGCGGGCATGCAAGCCAAATCCCGGGCCCTCGCACCGGCTGTGCGCCAGCTGGCGCAAGATAGCCCGGTGGCCGTGTTCGACGCCGCCGACGCGACCGGCCCCATCGCCGGAGTCGACGGCGTGCACCTCACCGCAGAGCAACACCAGCGCCTGGGCCACGCACTCGCCCCGGTGCTGCGCCAGATGCTCGTCCCCGCCGCCAAGCCAACCCACAGAAAGGAATGACCACCATGTCCAACACCCCTACGCTTCCACTCGGCCCGCAAGGCCCATCCATCACGCGGCTTGGCTTGGGCTGCATGGGCATGTCGGAGTTCTACGGCCCCAGCGACGACGCCGAATCCTTGCGCGTGCTGCACGCCGCCGTGGAAGCGGGCGTGCAGATGTTCGACAGCGCCGACACCTACGGCCTGGGCCACAACGAACGCTTGCTGGCCCCGCTGATCGCGGCGCACGGCGAGCGCATCCAGGTCGCCACCAAATTCGGCATCGTGCGCGAACCCGGCAGCTACGCGCGCAGCATCCGCAACGACCCGGCCTATGTGCGCAGCGCCTGCGAAGCTTCGCTGCAGCGCCTGGGCGTGGACCGCATCGACCTGTACTACTGCCACCGGCGCGACCCCGCCGTGCCGATCGAAACCGTGGTGGAAGCCATGGCCGCGCTGGTGACCGAAGGCAAGGTGCAGCGCATCGGTTTGTCGGAGGTGAGCGCCGACACCTTGCGCCGCGCCGCTGCCGTGCACCCCATTGCGGCGGTGCAAAGCGAATACTCGCTCTGGAGCCGCGAGCCCGAGCAAGGTCTGCTCGCCGCCTGCCGCGAACTGGGCACCACCCTGGTGGCCTACAGCCCGCTGGGGCGCGGCTTTCTCACCGGCGCGCTCAGCTCAGCCAGCACGCTGGCCGAAGACGACTTCCGCCGCAAAAGCCCGCGCTTTGCCGAAGCCGCCATGGCCGACAACCAGCGCCTGCTGGCCGCTCTGACCGCGTTCGCCCAGGCACGCAGTGCCACACCGGCACAGATCGCACTGGCCTGGATGCTGTGCAAGCACCCGAACGTATTGCCCATTCCCGGCACCCGCAAGACCAGCCGCCTGGCCGAGAACCTGGCCGCCACGCAGTTGGCCCTGCATGCCGACGAAGTGGCCGAACTCGACCACTTGTTCGACCCCGCCAAGGTGGC
>NZ_JBFJMY010000489.1:0-2917 GCF_041633695.1 Hydrogenophaga sp. | reverse complement strand
CACTGGGACTGGGCACAAAATGCTTGTCCTGGATTGAGAAAACCAACACGGAGTTAATCTTATGGATCGTCGTTCAATCATCAAACATGCCGGTATTGCTGGTGTGCTGGCCGCTGGTGCCGCCCCCGCCGTACACGCGCAGACCACCATCCGCTGGCGCCTTGCGTCGAGCTTTCCCAAGGCGCTCGATACCATTTACGGTGCCGCCGAGGTATTCGCCAAAAAAGTGGGTGAGATGTCGGGTGGGAAGTTCACGATTTCCGTGCACGCTGGCGGCGAATTGATGCCAGCGTTTGGTGTGGTGGACGGTGTCCAAGAAGGCACCGTGGAATGCGCACACACCGCGCCTTACTACTTCTTTGGTAAAGACGACACGTTTGCGCTGGACTGTGCCATCCCGTTTGGCCTGAACAGCCGCCAGATGACCGCTTGGATGTACGAAGGCAATGGCTTGAAGCTGACCCGCGAGTTCTACGCTGGCTACAACATCGTGAACTTCCCCATGGGCAATACCGGCGCCCAAATGGGTGGCTGGTACCGCAAGCAGATCAAATCGGTCGCCGATATCAAAGGCATGAAAATGCGCATCGGCGGTTTCGCTGGTCGGGTGTTGACGGCCATGGGTGGTGTTCCGCAAAACATCCCCGGCGGTGAAATTTACCAGGCGCTGGAAAAAGGCACCATCGACGCCACCGAATGGGTGGGTCCATACGACGATCAGAAATTGGGCTTCAACAAAGTTGCGCCTTTCTACTACTATCCCGGCTGGTGGGAAGGTGGTCCACAGCTCTCGCTCTACACCAACAACAAGGCCTTCGACAGCCTTTCAGCTGAAAACAAGGCGATCGTGGAGTGTGCCGCGGCCATCGCGCATACCACCATGCAAGCCAAATACGATGCGCTCAATCCGGGTGCACTGAAGCAACTGGTGGGTGCTGGTACCAAGGTGCTGCCATTCCCCAAGGCCGTGATGGACGAAGCGTTCAAGCACTCGATGGCTTTGTACGATGACATCAGTGCCAAGAATCCGAAATGGAAAAAAATCTACACGGATTATTCGGCCTTCCGCAAGGACCAGAACCTCTGGTTCCGTTTCACGGAAGCCCAGTTTGATCGTTATATGCAGTCTGCCAAGCTGTAAGGTCTCGACCTTTTTATCAAAAACCCCGCTGTCGCGGGGTTTTTTGCTCGAATCGCGTCGGCGTGCTTTGTGTGAGCACGCTGACGCGCGTCTGATCCATTTTCGATAAGCGAACGCAGACCTTTGCCTGCGTCTTGGCTTGGTTCCTGCAAGCCATCGAATCCGATTCTTGCCAACCCGTCAGGGGTTTTTCATGTCATTCCTACTCAAAATTTCACGCTGGATCGATGCGTGCAGCGAGCTTATCGGCAAGCTGGCCATGTGGTTGATCCTGGCTGCCACGCTGATCAGTGCGGGCAACGCCATCGTGCGAAAAATCTTCAGCGTCAGTTCAAACAGTCTGCTGGAAATCCAGTGGTATTTTTTTGCGGCTGTTTTCATGCTCGGCGGCGGTTTCGCCTTTCTGCGCAACGCGCACGTGCGCATCGATTTCATTTCCGGGAAATTCAGCGACCGCACCCGGAACTGGGTGGATGTGGCCGGCATCATCGTTTTCCTGTTTCCCCTGTGCTACATGATGGCCACGCTGGGCTGGCCGCTGTTTGAGCGCGCCTGGACCACCGGCGAAACCTCGTCCAATGCTGGCGGTCTGATCCGCTGGCCGGTCTATGGTTTGATTCCTCTGGGCTTCACCCTTTTGTTTGTGCAAGGGGTTTCCGAATTGATCAAACGCTTCGCATTTCTGACCGGAGCTGGTCCCGATGTACTCAGCCATACCGGCCCTAGCGAAGCCGAATTGCTGGCCCAAGAAATTGCCGATCTGGAAGCTGCTCGCAAAGCGGGAGCGAAATCATGATGGAAATGCTCGCGAACAATTTCGTCCCCATCATGTTTGGGGGCCTGCTGGTCTTTTTGCTGGCCGGCTTTCCGGTCGCCTTTTCGCTCGCGGCCACCGGGCTGTTCTTCGGCTTTATCGGCATGGAGCTGGAGCTGTTCCCTTCCAACCTGTTTCAGGCTTTGCCGCTACGGGTGTTCGGCATCATGCAGAACGACACGCTGCTGGCGATTCCCTTCTTCACATTGATGGGGATCATCCTGGAGCGCAGCCGGATGGCAGAGGACTTGCTGGAAACCGTGGGTCAGGTGTTTGGCCCCATGCGGGGTGGCCTGGGCATTGCCGTGGTGCTGGTGGGTGCACTGCTCGCCGCCACCACGGGTGTGGTTGCCGCCTCGGTGATCTCCATGGGTCTGATCGCCATGCCCATCATGCTGCGTTACGGTTACAACCGGACCATCGCCACGGGCACCATCACCGCTTCCGGAACCCTGGCCCAGGCCTTGCCGCCGTCTCTGGTTCTGATCGTGCTGGCCGACCAGCTCGGTCGCTCGGTGGGTGATATGTACGCCGGCGCGCTGGTCCCCGGATTGCTGTTGGTGGGCTTGTACCTGCTGTTCATTCTGGTCGTGGCTTTGGTCAAACCGAAATGGGTGCCGGCCTTGCCACTCGAAGCGCGTGTGTATTCCGAGTCCAACGGTTCGAGTGGACACATGTCCTTGCTGGGTTTGATGGTGGTTTGTGTGGCGGCTGGCTTTGCCTGGTCGCATGTGCACGAGTCCATCATGAACCCCTGGCTGAACCGCTCGATGCCAGCGCCTGGCGACGAGGTGTTCATCATGTCGCTGACCATTGGTGCGTTCCTGGCGCTGGGCCTGGCCTTGCTCAACAAATGGTTCAAGCTGGGTTTGTTGTCTCGGCTCACCGAGCGCGTGACCTTTGTGCTGATTCCGCCACTGGTTTTGATCTTCCTGGTGCTGGGTACGATTTTCCTGGGCGTG
>NZ_JBFJMY010000488.1:0-2917 GCF_041633695.1 Hydrogenophaga sp. | reverse complement strand
GGCGCGCGGCGGATTTTCTCGTCAACGATCTCGATGACCGGGGGTACTTCAAGACCAATGGCGCGTTTGTCACCGCCGGTGAGGTCAAGACCTATACCTGCCTGTGTGCATGGGCGGTGTACCGCTTTGGCGTGCTGGTCGACGAAGCGTCTTATAAAGCGGCGGCCGTGCGTGCGATCGAAGCGGCGCTGCGCCAGCAGCAAAGCAATGGCTGGTTTGCCCACAACTGCCTGAACCGTTCTGAAGCGCCGCTGACCCACACCATCGGCTACACCCTGCAAGGGGTTCTGGAAGTCGGCATTCTGGCGGGGCGCCCCGATTTTGTGGAAGCCGTGTGTTTGACCGCCAACGCGCTGACCCCCCTGGTGTCGGACAAGGGCTTCTTGCACGGGCGTTTCACGTCCGGCTGGGAGCCTGCCGTTTTTTCCGCTTGCCTGACCGGCTCTGCACAAATAGCCATCGTGCTCTACCGGCTGGCGGATCAGACCGGTGAGTCCCAGTACAGCCGCACGGCGGACCGCTTGCTGAACTATTTGAAGGCCTTGCAAGTTACCGAGTCGGCCGACCCAGGCGTGGTGGGCGCACTGGCCGGCTCGTTCCCGCTGTTTGGTGGTTATATGCGGGCGGGATACCCGAACTGGGCGACCAAGTACCTGCTGGACGCCTTGTTGCTGCAGCTGCAAACCCAGCAATCCTGATGGGTATGGCGAAAAAGAAAGAGGCCCGTGCAGGGCCTCTTTCTTTTTTGAGGAACCGACGTGTCGGTGGCGCGCGTGGCGCCGCCCGAACCGCTACGTCAGCGCGGCACGATGGCCCAGGTGGGGTCCGCGGTGAAGGCGGAGTCCATGCCCGGGGTCATGCTCTTCCACTTGGCGTAGGCGGCAGCCGCTCCACTGACACCCGAACCGGCCGCTGCACCCAGCATGCCCCGCGAGTAGGCGGCGGCACCGGCGGCGTCGTTGGGGTAACCCTCGAAGCTCACGCTGCTGCAAGGCTTGCCCACGTCACCCGAGTAGTTGCGGGCATACAGGGCGCTCCAGCTGTTGATGAAGTTGTTGCTGCCATCGCGGATGTACCAGTAGTAGCCTGGGCCCTTGGCGGCACAGAAGCCGTTGGCCTCGTTGTTGTAGCGACCCACGTTGAGCTTGCTGAAGTGGTTCAGGATGCTCTGTGCCTTGGGCACGCCCTGGTCGGCCAGCAAGCTGAACACCACGCCCACAAAGTCGTTCTGCCATGGGGCCGATTTGCCGTATTCATCGCCCTTTTCGATCGCACCCATGGGCGATTCGCTGGAGCCGGTGAGGTACTGCTTCTCGTACCAGTTCATGTTGTTGGCCAGCAAGGTGTTGAAGTAGGCCTTGCGCGGGTGGTTGTCGGGCAGGGCGTGGGCGGCTTCACCCAGTGCACGCAGCATCCAGGCCTGGCCCCGCACCTGCTCCCAGTGCACCAGACCGGCGGCGAAGTTGCGGTAGATGTCGCCGGGTGGGGCGTAGGTCAGATTCCAGTTGGCCCAGAACATGAGCTCGTCTTGGTAGAAGGCGTCGCCCGTGATCAGGTAGGGCACGTAGGACAGCGAGGGCTGGTGCGACTGGTCGGCCTCCCAGATGGTGGAGCCGCTGCCCTTGGGCACCGAGGGGATGGAGCTGTCGTAGCGCAGCGTGACCTGGGGGTGGCGGTCGATGCTCAGGGGCTGGTCGTCGGTGCTCTCGTCGCGGTAGTGGATGGGCACGCTGGCGCCGGCGTCGGCATTGGCCAGCAAGCTGGCGCGGGCACGTGGGTCCTGCGTCACCAGGTAGAGAGCGGCCCAGCGTGGCAGAGGACCGATATCGCTGCGCCCGCCGGTGGTGGGGAAGTAGGGCAGGATGTAAGCCGGTCCCATGGGCGCGGTGTTGGCGTTGGCCAGGGAGTTGGCGTCAGCGGCCAGCACGCTCTCGGGCACCTTCAGGCTCAGGTCGTAGTTGAGCGTCATCTTGCTGGCCATGAAGTACGGCATGTTGTGGCGCAGGTTGAACTGGGGTGCCGAGCCGGTCCAGACCACCTTGTGCCAGCGGGCGTGGTGGTAGTGGGTGAACGAGGGCTGGGTGTGCACCGTGCTGCCGTTTTGCTTGATGGTCAGGCTGTAGGTGAGGTTGCTGGGGCCGGCGACGAAGGTGCGGTTGTTCTCCATCACGACATCGGTGCGGATGCGCTGGCCGTTCTCGTACACGCGCACATACAGGCGGGCCACCAGGTGGGGGTGTGCCACACCGGCGCTGTTCTTGAGCGGGGCGACCACGGTGTACTCGGTGGCCACGCCGCCGCTCAGGCGGCGTCCCTGGCCGTCCTTGATCTGCTGCTTGAGCTGCTCTTGGGGCAGGGCGGTGTAGGCGGTGCCGGACAGGTTGGCCACGACCTCCATGTTCCAGGCCGGATCGGCGGGCACCACCGGGGTGCTGCTGGTCTTGCTGGCGGTGAAGAGGTTGATCACACGCTTCTCGTTGCCTTGCAGATTGCTCAGCTTGGCGCTGAGCACGGCAAAGCGCACCGAGCCGTCGCGGTGGGACGAGATCTCATCGGCCTGCACCGGCACCGAAGCGCCGTTGTTGTCGGTGGCGACCAGACCTTGTGAAGACAACCAGTCGCCGGCCTTGAAGGGCTGGCCAAACGTCAGTGGCACCGAGGCCTGGGCCTGCGAGCTGCTGGAAGCCACTTCGACGCAGGTGACGGCGCCAGTGGCGCAAGAAACCGCACCGCCTGGAGCAGGAGCAGGAGCAGGAGCAGGAGCTGGAGCAGGAGCAGGAGCAGGAGCAGGTGCTGGAGCAGGTGCTGGAGCAGGTGCTGGAGCAGGTGCTGGAGCAGGTGCTGGAGCAGGTGCTGGAGCAGGTGCTGGAGCTGGAGCTGGAGCTGGAGCTGGAGCTGGAGCTGGAGCTGGAGCTGG
>NZ_JBFJMY010000487.1:0-2922 GCF_041633695.1 Hydrogenophaga sp. | reverse complement strand
TATCAATGCGACCTCCATGCGGTGGATTGAATAGATTCGCCAGATCATGCAGCAGGTCGCTCCGATCTGTCCATCCCACTGCCGAGGGGCCAGCGGACCCACGCCACGCAGTGCCACCGCCGCTGTAGATGGCGTGCGAGCAACCCAACGAAACAAACCGAAACAGGCCCGCAACCCATGCGGGCCTGCTGCGCCAGACACTGAAGACCTGTTCCACCCCCTGTTGAAAGAGGTTTTCCCATGTTCTGGTTCACGCCCATTTTTGCCGTGCTGGTCCTGATTCCGGCGGTGCGGCTGCTGCGCCGAGGCGGCTATTCGCCCTGGTCGGCGTTGCTGCTCCTGATTCCCTTTGTCAACCTGGTCTTCATCTGGTGGCTGGCCTTTGGCCGTGCCCCCCACCGGGCCAGCCCCTGGCGCGAAGACGAACACGGCTACCGCCGCCACGCCGGCCACGCGGACGCGCCCGGCGCAGCTGCCTCGGCCGCCCATGTGAACGGCGGCCCTGGCCGCACCGCCTGAGCGGCTGCACCCCACAGGGCGGTGCTGAGCAGGCCGTTGCGACAAACCCCGGGAGTAAGATGAACCGCATGGGCGTACACATCCGATTTCTGGGCGCTGCGGGCACGGTCACCGGCTCCAAATACCTGGTCGAGCACGACGGCAAGCGCCTGCTCGTCGACTGCGGCTTGTTTCAGGGCTACAAACAATTGCGTCTGCGCAACCGCGACCCTTTGCCGGTGGAGCCGCACAACATCGGCGCAGTGGTCCTGACCCACGCCCACCTGGACCACAGCGGCTACCTGCCCCTGCTGGCCAAAGAAGGCTTTCGCGGCAAAGTATGGGCAACGCCTGCCACGCGCGACTTGGCCGCCATCCTGTTGCCCGACAGCGGCCACATCCAGGAAGAAGATGCCGGCTTCGCCAACCGCCACGGTACGTCCAAGCATGCCCCTGCGTTGCCGCTGTACACCGAGGCGGATGCGGTCCAAAGCCTCAAGCTGTTCCGCACCGCTACCGTGGGGCAGGCCTTCGAACCACTGCCTGGTTGGATCGCGCATTTCAGCGGTGCTGGCCACATCCTGGGCGCGGCCAGTCTGTTGCTGGAAGTGGGCGGGCGCCGCATGCTGTTCTCGGGCGATCTGGGGCGACCCGACGACGCCTTGATGAAGGCACCGGATGCACCGCCGGCGGCCGACGCTGTGGTCTGTGAATCGACCTACGGCGACCGGGTGCACCCCGCTGAAGACGTGTTTGCCGAGCTCGGCCCGGCACTCAAAGCCTGTGCCGCGCGTGGCGGCGCAGCCGTGGTGCCGGTCTTCGCTGTCGGACGTGCCCAGGCCCTGCTGCACGCCATCGCCGAGCTGAAACGCAACGGCGATCTGCCACGCGACCTGCCGGTGTACCTCGACAGTCCGATGGCGATCAACACCACCGAGCTGTACGCCAGACACATGGGTGAACACCGCCTCAGCGCATCCCAATGCCAGGCCATGGACAGCGTGGCCAAGTTGACGCGGTCGGTCGACGAGTCCAAAGCCATCGCCTTCCAGCGCGGTCCCAAGGTGATCCTGTCGGCCAGCGGCATGGCCACGGGCGGGCGAGTGCTGCACCACCTGATGCAATACCTGAGCGACCATCGCAATGTGATTGTGCTCACCGGCTACCAGGCGCCCGGCACGCGCGGCGCCTCGCTGGCCGGTGGCGCAAAGCAGTTGCGCATCTTCGGGCAAGACGTTCTGGTGCGAGCCCAGGTCGTGCAGCTCACCTCGGCCTCGGCACACGCCGACTCCAACCAGTTGCTGGACTGGCTCAAGGCCATGCCCGGCGCGCCCCGTCGCGTCTTCGTCACCCATGGCGACCCGGAAGCATCCGACCAGTTGCGCGCCCGCATCGAGCGCGAACTGCGCTGGCAGGCACTGGTGCCAGAGCATGGCAGCACCTGGGCGGTGTAGCCCAAGTCGGCGTACGATCCCCGGGTATTCGGCGCAAAACTTTCGCGCCGCCTGTCCTGGTGCTCCACTTGCCACGGTGAGCGCCACAACCACCCCCCACGTTTCTGACATGACGCACCGCCTCTCCGCCACCGCTACTTTCCTGCTGCTCTCCTGTTCCCTGCTCGCGCGGCCTGCCATGGCACAGGACGGTGCCCAAGCCAATGCCAGCGCAACCCCAGAGTTCCAGTCCTGCCTGAGCGGTCTGGCCTCCAGCGCACGAAGCGCCGGGGTATCCAACACCAGCTACACCCAGTTCACCCAAGGGCTGACGCCCGACATGAGCGTGATCGAAAAGCTCAACTACCAGCCCGAATTCCGTCTGCCGATCTGGGACTACCTCAGTGGCCTGGTGGACGAGGAACGTGTGGCCGAAGGCCGGGCATTGCTTGAGAAAAACGCCGAAACACTGTCCAAGGTGGAACAGCGCTTTGGGGTGGACCCGGCCACGGTGGTCGCGGTCTGGGGCGTGGAAAGCAATTTCGGCCAGAACTTTGGAAAATACCCGCTGGTGCAGTCGCTGGGCACGCTCTCGTGCTTCGGGCGGCGCCAGTCCTACTTTCGGGGCGAATTCTTCGCCGCCCTGCGCATCTTGCAAAAAGGCGATGTCGCCCCCGAGCGCCTGCTGGGTTCCTGGGCCGGCGCCTTTGGCCACACGCAGTTCATGCCCAGCACCTTCGAGCGCCTGGCGGTCGATTTCGATGGCGATGGCAAAGCCGACCTGATGGACAACACCGCCGACGCCCTCGCCTCCACCGCCAACTTTCTGAACAAAGCCGGCTGGCGCACCGGCCAACCCTGGGGCTTTGAAGTGAAACTACCCGCCGGGTTCAACACCGATGGTGAAGGCCGCCGAAGCAAACGCAGCATGAGCGAGTGGGCCAAGCGCGGCGTGGCGATGGTGGACGGCTCGGCGCTGCCCGCCGACGCC
>NZ_JBFJMY010000486.1:0-2975 GCF_041633695.1 Hydrogenophaga sp. | reverse complement strand
CCGCTGATGGCGGTTCGGGGTCGGCACCTTGCCAGAACGGATATTCACAGGCCAATCGCTCCGATAGAGGTGTCACCATGATGGACTTTCGCTTGATGCGCGCCGCGCTGGCGCTGGTTGCCACCACCACGGTGTGTGCTGCGGCGTTGGCCCAGCAGTCGCCTTGGACTTTGTCCACCGGGTCGAGCGCCGAACCATTGGGCCTGCCATCGGCCTTGGCGTTGCCCATGGGCATGGCTTCAACCGCGGGCTCCCGCGAAGACAGCAGCCGGCACACCATGGCCGCCGAATGGACGCGCGGTACAAGCGCCGCCTGGGCGGCCCACCTGTCCGTGTCCTTGCCACCGGTGGCGTCTGCCAGCGGAATCGGCGAGCGGAATCAAAACGCCTGGGCTTCGAATCCGGATCGCTACGCTTCCGTGGGTTTTTATGGCGTGCACCGGTTCGGCAGCGTGGGCTCGATCCGTCCCTATGCGGGGGCAGGCCTGGTGTACGACGGCCCTTTGTCGAGCCGGCAAGGCTTTGACAATGGCCGCCGCAGCGCCTGGAGCGTGGCCATGCAGGCCGGTTTTGAAGTGCAGCGGCACGAGGCCTGGGACTTGTTGCTGGCCTTGAAGAAATCACCGCTCAAGGTGGAAGACACGGGCCACCGGCAACTGCTGCGCTGGTCGCCTACCCGGGTGTCGCTCAAGCTGGCGCCCTTGCGCATCAGCGCAGGCACGTCGCTGCAGTTCTGACGCGCCGAGCGCCCGCCCGGTGCGCGGCACAATGGCGGCATGAACGCCGCCCCCAGCACCCCACCAGCGCAACAACTGCCCGCAGACGACGACCACCGCGTTGTGCTGCACAACGAGGTCCACGCCCGGCCTTCGGCCTACATCCGCCTGCCGGTACTGGTGGTGTACGTGGCGGTGCTCAACGACGGCGTCACCCGTGAACAGGAATGTGCCCATTTGCGCCAGCTGCCCGGTCAGACGGGTCTGAGCGCCGAGCAACTGCAAGACCATTTCTTGCGCCTGCACCTGCCGGGCTACACCTTGAAATGGGAGCGCCACACCGAGTTCAGCCGCTATTCGGTGGTGCAACCTTTGCCTGAGGGCGTGGACCTGGGCGCCAGCGACCCCGATCTCATGACGCACATCGTGCTGCCGCCGGGCTGGCTCGCCGGCATTCCCGGCAAGACGCTGGCCGCCATCAAGCTGGTGATGCTGCACGGCGACTTGTCCCAACCCGAACAACTGCTGTCGCAGGCCCGGCACTGGTTGGGCGAGCACCCGGTGGTGGCCTCGCGCATGGGCAACCAGGGGCACTCGGTGGTGGTCACCGATTTCAGGCTGCGCGACAGCGGCTTTGAACGCATGCTGGTGATTGCCCCGCCCGACACCACCGAAACCCGTGCCGGCCGCATTTCGCAGCGCCTGCTGGAAGTCGAGACCTACCGCCTCATGGCCTTGAAGGGCTTCCCGGTCGTCAAGCAGCTCGGTCCTGTGCTGGCCGAGGCCGAGGCGCAACTGGCTCACATCACCGCCCAGCTCGAAAACAAGACGGCTTCCGAACAGGAGCTGCTCGATACCCTGGTGTCGTTGGCGGCGCGTGTGGAGCGTGCAACCGCCGAGAGCACGTACCGGTTCTCGGCCACCCGGGCCTACTACACCTTGGTGGGGCAGCGTCTGGCCGAGTTGCGCGAGCAAGCCATTCCGGGCACGCAGACCATGGGCGAGTTCTTGCAGCGGCGCTTGTCGCCCGCCATGGCCACCGTGGCGGCCACGGCGCAGCGCCTGACGTCTTTGTCCGAACGGGTGTCGCGCGCCAGCGCCTTGTTGCGCACCCGGGTCGACATTGCCACCGAAGGGCAGAACCAGCAGTTGCTGGAAAAGCTCACGCGCGGGCAAGAGCTGCAGCTGCGCCTGCAGTCCACGGTGGAAGGCCTGTCGATCGCCGCGATCTCGTACTACGTGGTCAGCCTGCTGCTGTACCTGGCGAAGGCGGGCAAGGCGGCTGGCCTGCCCATCCACCCCGAAATGGCGGCCGGCGTGTCGATCCCGCTGGTGCTGTGGGCGGTGTGGCGCACCACGAGGCGCATCCACGCCAAGCTGCAAATGCCGCACTGAGCCCGGCTGGGCCGACCCATGGCCTTGGCCTCAATCGGCGCTGGCCGCGTCGGTGTCGATGACGCCGCCACCCAGGCAGACATCACCGTCGTACAGCACCGCGCTCTGGCCCGGTGTCACCGCCCATTGCGGTTCGGCAAAGCGCAGCGCAAAGCCCGCCGGGCCGTCGGGGGCGAAGCTGCAGGCCGCATCGCTCTGGCGGTAACGCGTCTTGGCCGCGTACGCACCCGCCACCGGTGCCGAACCCGCGACCCAGCTGGCGTCTTGGGCGCGCAGGCTGGGCGACATCAGCCAGGGGTGGTCGTGGCCTTGCACCACGCGCAAGATGTTTTTGTCCAGCTCCTTGCGAGCCACGAACCACGGCGCGTGTTCGTTGCCGCCCTTTTGCGCCCCCTTGGCTTTCACGCCGCCGATGCCCAGGCCCTGGCGCTGGCCCAGGGTGTAGAACGACAAACCTTCGTGCCGACCCAGCACGCGGCCTTTGTCGTCCTGGATGGTGCCGGGTTCGCGCGCGATGTAGCGGTTCAGAAATTCGCGGAACGGGCGCTCGCCGATGAAGCAGATGCCGGTGCTGTCCTTCTTCTTGGCGTTGGGCAGGCCGATGTGTGCGGCGATACGGCGCACCTCGGTCTTGGGCAATTCGCCCACCGGGAACAGCGTCTTGGACAGCTGTGCCTGGTTCAGACGGTGCAGAAAATAGCTCTGGTCTTTCAGCGGGTCCAGGCCTTTCAGCAACTCAAAGGCGCCATGGTTTTGACGAACCCGCGCGTAATGCCCGGTCGCGATTTTTTCGGCACCCAGGCGCATGGCGTGGTCCAAAAAAGCCTTGAACTTGATTTCGGCATTGCACAGGATGTCGGGGTT
>NZ_JBFJMY010000485.1:0-3001 GCF_041633695.1 Hydrogenophaga sp. | reverse complement strand
TCGGGGCTGCCGTTCCAGTCAAAGCCCAGCCACTTCACGGCGTCGATGATGCTGTTGACGTATTCCGTGTCTTCTTTTTCGGGGTTGGTGTCGTCAAAGCGCAGGTGGCACACGCCACCGTATTCCTGTGCCAGCCCGAAGTTGATGCAAATGCTCTTGGCGTGGCCAATGTGCAGGTAGCCGTTGGGTTCGGGCGGAAAGCGGGTGCGGATCTTGGCCGGGTCGGGCTGGCCCTTGCCCTGGTGGGCCGCGTCACCGGGGCTGCCGGCCCAGCGGCGGCCGGCGTAGGTGCCGTGTTCCAGGTCTTTTTCGATGATCTGGCGCAGAAAGTTGCTGACCTTGTGCTCGGCAGCATCGGCGCTGGCGGGCGTGTGGGGGGTGGTGTTTTTTGGCGGGGTGGAGCTCATGCGCTCATTCTAGGGTGGAAGCCCGCTGTGGCATGGCTGTGTGGCGCTGGTGGCGCCCGCCCGAAACCGGCGCGGGCGCGGCACGGGCGGCGGTTGGGGCCGACAAAAGGAGGCGGGAGCCGCAGGGCTTTCCGGTATGGTTGCTGGCAGCCCATGGGCACACAAAAATAGACAGAAAAAGACAAAAAGAAGGGACCTTCATGAACACCGACAACCCCGACACCATTGCCCTGGGCGAAAACACCCGCTGGATGGAAACGCAGAGCGACGATGTGTTTGCGCCCGATGTGCGGGTGCTGCTGCGCTGGGCCGACGTGGAGTCTGCGGTCGAAAACGGCGCCATCGTGCCGGCCCAGGCGCACGCGTTGTGGGCCAGTTGGGCCATGCCCGGCAGCCGCACGCGCGCGCAGGCCGACGAGGCTTTGAAAGCCCAGACCGCACTCGCCGCAGGCGCGGGCGCGCGGGCGACCACGGGTGGGCAGCCCATGCCGGTGGCCTCTGCGCCATCGGGCCCCGCGTTCAGCTTCACCCACACCCTGTATTACTTTGGCGGCATGTTGGCCATTGGCGCCATGACGCTGTTCATGACCCTGGGCTGGGAACTGTTTGGCCCCTGGGGCGTGTTCGCGCTGGCTGCGGGTTATCTGGTGGCGGCCTTGCTGGTGGCGAACAACTTGCTCGGCAAGGGCTTGCGCATTCCGGCGGGCATTCTGGCCACGCTGGCCGTGTGCCTGGTGCCGCTGGCGGTGTGGGCTTTGCAGAACGGCCTGGGTTTCTGGCCCGAGGGTGGCCCCGACAGCTATCGCGATTTCCACCGCTATATCGACTGGCGCTGGCTCTCGCTGGAGCTGAGCACGCTGGCGGTTGCCGTGGTGCTGTTGTGGCGCTACCAATTGCCGTTCATGGTGATGCCGGTGGCGGTGACCATTTGGTACCTGAGCATGGACGTGGCGCACATGCTGATGCAAAAAATCGGCTTCGACTGGCAGTTCACCCGCGACGTGTCGCTGGTGTTTGGCCTGCTCACCTGCGCGCTGGCGGTGTGGGTCGATGTGCGCAGCCGCAGTGCGATTCGGGTGCACGAGCGGCAAGATTTCGCCTTCTGGCTTTACCTGTTTGGCGCAATCATGTTCTGGGGTGGCTTGAGCCTGCGCGAAAGCGATTCCGAGCTCAACAAGCTGGTGTACGCCGGCATCAACGTGTTTCTGATTTTTCTGGGCGCGGCGATCGGGCGGCGGGTGTTCACGGTGCTGGGTGCCATCGGTGTGGCCGCCTACTTGGGCCATCTGGCCTACCGGGTGTTTGAAGACAGCTTGCTGTTTCCGTTTGCGCTCACGCTCCTGGGCTTGGCGGTGGTGGCGCTGGGCATCTGGTGGCAGCGCCACGAAGAGGCGATACACCACACGCTGTCGGGCTTTGTGCCGGCCAGCTTGCGGCCACTCACGCGCTACTGAACGGGGTGGCGCCTGCGCGCCGCTGTCTCAGCACACCGGTCGCGCCCAGGAGCGGTTTCAGTCGTCGGGCCGCCAGCCGCGTTCGGCGGTGTGCGCCGCCTGGTGCTGCATTTCTTGCTGCATGTCGCCTTCAAATTGTTCCCGCGCCTGGCGCACGCGCACGATCAGGTCTTTTTCGTCGTGCCGGGTGGCCACGGCGGCGAGCAGAAAGCGTTTCGAATGGTGGCGAAAGTGGTCGGCCATCTGGCGCGTGTGGAAGCGGTCAAAGCCCAGTACCTCCAGCGCGGCGCGGGCGCTGCGCAGCGAGGCTTCAAACACTTCGCGCTCGACGTGGTGGGCCTGCATTTCTTCCAGGTCCATGGCGTGCAAGGCGTCGCGCGCGCGCACGATCACCGGCAGATTCGGGTGCAGTTGTTTGAGCGTGTGCACCACGCGGCTGGCCTGGGCCTGGTCGTCGATGGCGATGACGAAGGCGCGTGCGTGTTCCACCCCGGCGGCGTTCAGCAGGTCGGGCTGGGTGGCGTCGCCAAAATAGACCTTGAAGCCAAAGCGCCGGGCCGAATCCACGGTGTTGGCGTCGTGGTCGATCACGGTGGGCTTGAGCCCCGCGCCGAGCAGCATGCGCGCCACGATCTGGCCGTAGCGGCCAAAGCCGGCCAGCAGCACCGGCGCGTGCTCGTCGTCAAAGGTGTCGGGCGCGCGGTCGCTGTCTTCGGCGCGGCACCAGAAGTCAAACACCTTGAGCAGCAGCGGCGTGCAAACCATGGACAGCGCGGCGATCAGGGTGAGCAGATCGGCGTCGGCGGCGGGCAAGGCCTGCGAGAGCTTGGCCGCAGCCAGCACCACAAAAGCGAATTCGCCCACTTGCGACAGCAACACCGCCAGCAGCACCGCCGAGCGCCCGCGCATGCCCATGATGCGCGCCACCAGCCACAGACCCAGCGCCTTGATGGCGACGATGGCGAGCAAACCCAGCAGCACCTGCAGCGGCGCGCTGACCAGCAAACCGAGTTGCATGCTCATGCCCACGGCGATGAAAAACAGGCCGAGCAACAGACCTTTGAAGGGCAGGATGTCGCTTTCCAGGGCGTGCCGGTATTCGGAGCTGGCCAGCAGCACGCCCGCCAGAAAAGCGCCCAG
>NZ_JBFJMY010000484.1:0-3010 GCF_041633695.1 Hydrogenophaga sp. | reverse complement strand
GATGTCGCGCGTGTCGTGCAGGGTGTGCACCAGCGGGCGCAAGGTCTGCGGGCCGGCGTCGAGCTCGTGGTCAAGGGTGAGCCAGCCAGCTTCGGACACCACCAGGTGGGTTTCGATGCCGGGCAGCTCGCGCAGGGCTTGCAACAGACGCAGGCCGTAGACCGCGCCGCTGGCGCCGGAGATGGCGACCAGCACGCGCCGAACTGGGCGTGCGGGGGCCTTACGGGTGGACATGGCGCGGGCCTTCGGATGGGGTTTGCCGCAGCGACAGGGGATGTTCACGCAGGTCGGCGCTCACGTGCGCCAACACCTCGGCCGCCTGCGCGGGGTCGAAGTCCTGGTGCTGGCGTTTGCGCACGCCCTGGGCATGCAACTGGTGGTAGCGGTCGGGGGTCAGACCGTGGCGCGCCAGGCAGCTTTTCACGCAGGCCAGCGGACAGCCGTCCAGCGCCACGATGGGGCGGCCCGATTGTGCGATCTTCAGCAGGTGCGGCACGTCGCCACCCACCCCTGCGATGCACGACATTTCGGCCAGGCCGCGCCGGTCCAGCTGCAAGGCCACGTGGTTGGCCAGCTGGGCGGCACTGGAGCAGCCCGAGCACGAGTAGACCAGCGGCAAAGGGTTATCCGTGTTTGTCATGGAAGGCGGGCTTTCGGCTTGACCATGCGCCCTTCAAGCGGTTCAGAACGGCCGAGGGTTTGAGCGTCTCGCGGTTCAGCACCGGCAGCTCCAGAGCGTCGAGCGCGTTCTTGACCACCAGGCCGAGCTCGGTGTCGCCCTGCATGGACAGGCGGCGGTTGAAGAACAGGGTGTCCGGATCGTCCAGGCGCTGGGCCAGGCGGACGAAGTCGTGCGCGCGGGCGCTCAGCGTGAGGTCGGTTTCGGTTTGCGGTGCGGCTGCGCGAAAGCGCTGGCCGCGCCAGATGAAATCAAAATTCACCTGGGCATCGCGCACTTCGATGCGGATGCGTTTGCCCTCCAGCACCTGGCACACATCCCGTGGCAGCTGTCGGGCCAGAACCCGATTGAGTGCGGTCACCAGCAGCAGGGAGCCGGGGTAGGCCGGCAGCCGCGACAGCAGGGCGCCGACCGGGGCGGGAATCGTGTGGCGGGGTTCGTTGGAGGTCATGTGGGTGTGTCTCGGGTTCAGGCCACGTACAGCTGCAGGGTCAGGAAATGGCAGGCGCTGCCCGCGAGCACGAACAGGTGCCAGATGCCGTGTCCATGGCGCACTTTGTGGTCGGTGGCGTAGAAGGCGATGTCCAGCGTGTAGCAGGCACCGCCCGCCGCCAGCCAGGCAAAACCGCCGGGCGTGAGCGCTTCCCACAGCGGCACCACGGCCACCAGGGCCAGCCAGCCCATGAGCACATAGATCACCAGCGACAAAACGCGTGCGCCGCGCGCCAGCCAGATCTCCTGCACGATGCCCAGCACGGCCAGTGTCCACACGGCACCCAGCAGGCTCCAGCCCCAGGGACCCCGCAACGACACCAGGGCGAACGGCGTGTAACTGCCGGCGATCAGCAGGTAGATGCTGCAGTGGTCCAGCTTCTGGAACACGGCCTTGGCGCGTCCGCGCAGCGCGTGGTACAGCGTGGAGGCCAGGTACAGCGCGACCAGCATCGTGCCGTAGATGCTGAAGCTGACGATCTTCCAGGGATCCGCCAGGAACGCCGCCTGGGTGACCAGCACGGTCGCACCCATCAGGGCCAGCACCGCGCCCACGAGGTGGCTGATGCTGTTGAAACGTTCGCCGACCACCATGGTGATCAGGCCGCCAGCGCTGGCGCCGGTGTGATCCGTTGCATGCCGGGCTGGCCGTGCCAGTAGCCGTTGCAATCTTCACCACCGGGCAGCAGGGGCAGCAAGGCGTCGCGCGCCTGTTCGCCGGACAGCGCACCGCGCCGCACGCTGTCGTACAGGGCGATCACATCGGCGGTGTGTTGGGCCTGCGGGCTGATGCGCACGCTGTCCACGCCGAGCGCGAGCAGCTCGTTCCACGCGTCGATGAGGCTGTGCATGCGGGCCGACTGGGTCTGGATGCCGTTGAGCACGAGAAAGTCGGCGCTCTCGCGGGTCTTGAGCAGCAGGCCATCGGGGTGCTCCATGCAGCGGAACTGGCAGTCGTCCTTGGGCAGGTTGCCGTGGCGCGCGGTGAAGCAGCGGGCCGAAAAAGCCAGCGGCAGGCGGCCGTGGGCGAAGACCTCGGTCTGCAAACCATCGGGTCGCGCTTGCTGCATCAGGGCCAGATCGCTGCGCGGCATTTCCAGCGGCGCCACCCAGCGGTGGGCACCCAGCGAGGCCATCCACTGCAGTGTGGGTGCGTTGTAGATATTGAGGTGGGGACCGGCGACGAAAGGGCGCTGGTTGACCAGGTTCTGCACCGCGCCCATGTCGTTGGCCTCCACCTCGAAATCGGTCTGGGCCGTGATCTTGCGCATGGCGCTGACGTCCGAGCCGGATTCCAGCAAGACCATGGTCGACAGCACGACGTCCTTGCCCGCGTCGCGCAGCAGCGCGGCAATGTCGAGCCAGTCGCTCAGCCGCAACTCGTTGCGGCGCGAGCAGGTCACCTCGCCCAGGTACACGCGGTCCACGGCGGTCTGGGCCATGGCCTCGTAGAAATCGAAGGTGGTCAGGCGCGGCCAGTAGTACTGGAGGGGGCCGAGTGAGAGTTTCATTTCAGTGGCTTCAGATGATGTTGATGCCGCGCGACCGAAGGTTCTTTTCGGCGGAGCGAGGTGCATCCGTCCAGGCCACAGGGTGCGTCCCCACTCAGAGGACCCCAGTGTTTGGAACGGGAGTCGGCCCGCCCCACTCCGGCGTGAGGTGCATCCGTCCAGGGCACCCGTGGAACCGGCTTTGCCGGGCCACAGGGTGCGTCCCCCCACCGGGGGGAAGCCGCGTAGTGGCGCAGGGGGGCGTTCACTTCCACGGCCGGTGGTAAGCACCCAGCGTGTGCTGCTGGCCCTCGGCCACCTCATCAAGGGCGGACATCCAGGCCCCCTT
>NZ_JBFJMY010000483.1:0-3010 GCF_041633695.1 Hydrogenophaga sp. | reverse complement strand
TCTTGCAATGAAAGCAAACATGCGGGTACAGGTGCCCTTGAATGTCCTTTTCCTTTGGGAAAGCGCTGTGATGCTTGAATGCTGCCATGACTGCCGTTTAACGTAATGTCCAGAGCAAAACCTGCTCTATAACTTGGACGCTGCTCCATAAGTTGGCCATGTATCCCTCATGAAAGTGGCTTGCAGCCTAGCCGATCGCCAAATATACTGGATATATGTCCAGCTATAAAAATTTCGTGAAACCCAGCACCCCTGCGCTGCAGTCCACCCGTGTGTTGGACCAGTTGCGCGAGCGTATTCGGTACATGCACTATAGCCTCAGCACCGAGCAGGTCTATGTGTATTGGGTACGGTTTTTCATACGCTGGTCGGGCAATTGCGGGGCCATGCGGCATCCTCGCGATATGGGAGCAAGCGAAGTAGAGGCGTTCTTGACGCATCTGGCCACCGACCGCAAGGTGTCGGCATCAACTCACAATCAGGCATTGAGTGCCATCCTGTTCCTTTACCGGGAAATTCTCGATATTGAATTGCCCTGGCTGAATGGCATCAACCGCCCGGCCCAAAAGCGGCGCATACCCAGCGTATTGACCAAAGACGAGGTCACCGGGTTGCTGGCGCTACCTGCCTGAGACAGCCCTTCAGGCTTGCGTAGGCATTGGTGCGATAACCTGCCCGGCCACCGCGTTCAAGGCCTCGCGTTCGACCACGGTCGGCGCAATCTCGCGCAGCGGCACCAGCACAAAGGCCCGCTCCCACATGCGCGGATGCGGCACGGTCAGCAGGGGTGACTCGATGCGGGCGCTACCGTACAGCAGCACATCCAGGTCCAGCGTGCGCGGCGCGTTGACGTAGGGGCGCTCGCGCCCGGCGGCCTGCTCCATGGCTTGCAGTGCGGTGAGCAGATCGGGCGCTGTGAGCGCGGTGCTCACTTCGGCCACGGCGTTGATGTAGTCGGGGCCGCTGGCGTCTATGGGTGCTGTGCGGTACAGGCTGGAGGCCTTGACCAGGCGCGTTTGCGGCAGCGTGTTCAAAGCCGCCAAGGCGTCCCGCACGGTGGACACGGCGTTGCCCAGGTTGGCGCCCAGGGCCACGTAAGCCTGTACGGGTTCGCGGAGAAAAGGCATGGGCAGACCCGCAGCGGCGGAGTGCCTCAGGCGGCTTCAGTCGGTGGCGTCGCCGCCATCACCCGGGCCCGCACCATCGGATACGCCGGCCTCGCCCGCTCCGGTGGGCTTGCGGCGGCGCCGGCGGCGCTTTTTGGCCGGGGCCGTGCCGTCGGTCGCTGTGCCTTCAAAGGCGGGCGCCAACGAGGGTCCACCGTCGTCTTCGCCGCGCTCGTCGTCCGCGGCACGAAAGCGCGGATCGTCCTGCGGCAGGTTGGACGGATGGTCGGCATCGGTTCGCTTGACGCGACGGACCTTGCCCGCACCGGGCTTGGCCTGGTTGTCGCGGCGCTGGGCGTCCACCATGTCCTGGCGCATTTCGTCGCTGGCCATGCTGAAGGTTTCCCACCAGTGCGCCAGTTCTTCCTCCACCTCGCCGACCTGGGCGCGCAGGCGCAGAAAGTCGAAACCGGCGCGAAAGCGGGCCTGGTCGACCAGGCTGAAGGGGGAGGTGCCCACGCGCTTGTCAAAGCGCGGTTGCATCATCCAGATTTCGCGCATGTCGCCGGCCAGCTTGCCACGGCCCGAGACGTCGCCGATGCGGGCATCGAAGGCGTCGTCCACCGCGTCTTGCAAGGCGGCAAAAGGCGGCGGTGGGCGCTGGCCGGGGCGGGCCTGCAGGCGTTGGCTCCAGCCCTTGCGCACGTCGGTCCACAGCACACAGGCGAGCAGAAAACTCGGCGCCACGGGCTTGCCCTCGCCCACGCGGCGGTCGGTGTCCTGCAAGGCCAGTTTCACCAGGGGCTCGCTGGTGCGCTCCACCACCACGTCGAGCAGCGGATAAATGCCGGTGTCCAGGCCCACTTTCTTGAGTTGCTCGACGCTGGACAGGGCGTGGCCGGTTTGCAGCAGCTTCAGCATCTCGTCGAACAAGCGGCTTTGCGGCACATCGGCCAGCAGCTTGCGCGACGAGGCCAGTGGTTCCAGCGTCTTGGCCTCGAACTGGAAGCCGAGGTGGCTGAGTTTGGCGGCGAAGCGCACGGCGCGGATGATGCGCACCGGGTCTTCGCGGTAGCGCGTGGCGGGGTCGCCGATCATGCGCAGCAGGTGTTTTTTGGCGTCGCGGATGCCGTGGTGGAAATCGACCACCACCTGCGTCTGCGGGTCGTAGTACATGGCGTTGATGGAGAAGTCGCGCCGCGCGGCGTCCTGCTCGATCGGGCCCCAGACGTTGTCGCGCAACACGCGGCCACTGGCGTCCACCGCGTGTTTCATGCCGGCGAGTTCACCCTTGCTGGTGCGCTCGTTGCCTTTGACCTGTTCGGCGTCCGCGCTGTCGAGGTAGGCGCGAAAGGTCGAGACTTCGATCATTTCGTGCTCACGGCCCCGGCCGTAGACCACGTGCACGATGCGAAAGCGCCGCCCGATGATGAAGGCGCGCCGGAACAGGCCTTTGACCTGCTCGGGCGTGGCGTTGGTGGCCACATCAAAGTCTTTCGGGCGCAGGCCCAGCAAAAGATCGCGCACCGCGCCGCCCACGATGTAGGCCTCAAAACCCGCTTGCTGCAGGGTGCCCACCACGTCCAGGGCCCGCTGGTCCACCAGTTTCGGGTTGATGCCGTGTACCTCGGCGGGTACGTCTTCGCGCTTGCCGAACTTGGATACGGAGCGGGATCTGGCGCCACTGGCTTTGCCCAGCAGCTTGTCGATGAATTTTTTGATCATTCGAATAGGTTCAATATGCGCCAGCCGCGTTCGGCGGCAATGGCCTGGAGCCGGGCGTCCGGATTGGTGGCCACGGGCTCGTGCACTTTTTCCAGCAGCGGCAGATCGTTGATGGAGTCGCTGTAGAAGGTGCTGTGCGCCACGCTGGCCCAATTCAGGCCGCGTGCAGACAGCCATTG
>NZ_JBFJMY010000482.1:0-3017 GCF_041633695.1 Hydrogenophaga sp. | reverse complement strand
GCGATCAACGAGCACATCGAACAGATGCGCTTGAGTTGCACCAAAAGCATCCTGGAGCGGCGCGACGTGGTCATCGTCGCCACCGTCTCGGCCATCTACGGCATCGGCAAGCCCGAGAGCTACCACCAGATGGTGATGACGCTGCGCACTGGCGACAAGATCGGCCAGCGCGACCTGATCGCACAACTGGTGCGCATGCAGTACCAGCGCAACGACATGGACTTTTCGCGCGGCAAATTCCGCGTGCGCGGCGACACCATCGACGTGTTCCCGGCCGAACATTCCGAGATGGCGATCCGCATCGAGCTCTTCGACGACGAGGTGGAAACGCTGCAGCTGTTCGATCCGCTCACCGGGCAGGTGCGGCAAAAAATACCGCGCTTCACCGTCTACCCGAGCAGCCACTACGTGACGCCGCGCGAGCAGGTGTTGAACGCGGTGGAGGCGATCAAGATCGAGCTCTCCGAACGCCTGAAAGAACTGGTGGGCATGGGCAAGCTGGTAGAAGCACAGCGCCTGGAGCAGCGCACCCGCTTCGATCTGGAAATGCTGACCGAGGTTGGCCATTGCAAGGGCATCGAGAACTACTCGCGCCATCTGGCCGGTACAGCCGTGGGTGAACCGCCGTCGACCCTGACCGACTACCTGCCCAAGGACGCGCTGATGTTCCTGGACGAGAGCCACGTGCTCATGGGCCAGTTCGGTGGCATGTACAGCGGCGACCGTTCGCGCAAGACCACGCTGGTGGAATACGGTTTTCGCCTACCCAGTGCGCTCGACAACCGGCCGCTCAAACTCGAGGAATTCGAGCAGCGCATGCGCCAACTGGTGTTCGTGTCGGCCACGCCGGCCGACTACGAAAAGAACCACACCGGCCAGGTGGTGGAGCAGGTGGTGCGGCCCACCGGCCTGGTGGACCCCGAGGTGGAAGTGCGCCCGGCCACCAACCAGGTGGACGACGTGCTGCAGGAGATTCGCATCCGCGTGGAGAAAAACGAGCGGGTGCTCATCACCACGCTGACCAAGCGCATGGCCGAGCAGCTCACCGACTACCTGAGCGAAAACGGGGTCAAGGTGCGCTACCTGCACAGCGACATCGACACCGTGGAGCGGGTGGAGATCCTGCGCGACCTGCGTCTGGGGGCTTTTGACGTGCTGGTGGGGATCAACCTGCTGCGCGAGGGCCTGGACATTCCCGAGGTGTCGCTGGTGGCGATCCTGGACGCCGACAAGGAAGGCTTTTTGCGCTCCGAGCGCAGCCTGATCCAGACCATTGGCCGTGCGGCGCGAAACCTCAGCGGGCGCGCCATCCTGTACGCCGACCGCGAGACCGACTCCATGAAGCGGGCCATCGGCGAAACCGAGCGGCGGCGCAACAAGCAGATCGCCCACAACCTGGCGCACGGCATCGAGCCGCGCGGCGTGGTCAAGCGCATCAAGGACTTGATCGACGGCGTGTACAGCGAAAAGGCCGGGCTGGAAGCCGACCGCCTGGCCGCCGAGAGCGCCCAACGCGCCAGTTTCGAAAACCTGAGCGAGCGCGAAGTGGCGCGCGAAATCAAGCGCCTGGAAAAACTGATGATGGAACACGCGCGCAACCTGGAGTTCGAAAAGGCCGCTGGCGTGCGCGACCAGCTGACCCAGCTCAAAGCCCAGGTCTTTGGCGCGGCCGGCCCCGATCACCCGGTCTGACCCGGTTTTCCGGGCGCGACGCCCGTGTTTGGCGCGCTGCGCCAGCCGCCGTTTCGGCAATGCCTACTGAAACTGAGGGTTTTTCTGCTATACTCGACGAAAACAGTCGGGAAAGACTTCTCGCGCCAAGACCACAGGGGTTGGGCGGGTGGAGCAGGGGGCTTGCGCAGCCAGTGCAAGACCGTCAACGACCCTCAAGCCAACAGCTAAGGAGCTTGAAATGCGCCTCACGACCAAAGGCCGCTTCGCGGTCACCGCCATGATCGATCTGGCCCTGCGCCAGAACAACGGTCCCGTCACGCTGGCGGCTATCAGCCAGCGCCAGCAGATATCGCTGTCCTATCTGGAGCAGCTGTTTGGCAAATTGCGCCGCAACGGCCTGGTGGAGTCCACCCGTGGCCCGGGCGGCGGTTACACCCTGGGCCGCAAGGCGGCCGAGATCACCGTGGCCGACATCATCGTCTCGGTGGACGAGCCCATTGACGCCACCCAGTGCAGCGGCAAAGAGAACTGCCTGGGAGACGGCCAGCGCTGCATGACCCACGAATTGTGGGCGGCGCTGAACAAACACATGGTGAGCTTTCTCGATTCGGTGAAGCTGCAATCCCTGGTGGACGAACAGCTGGCCAAAGGCCTGGTGGTGGAGCACGCGCCGCTGATCAAGCGCGCCATTTCCAGCGCGCCGGTGGTCAAGCCGATCCGCGTCAACGCACCCAATTCGGTGTTTGCCCTGGGCAACGCCTTTTCGAAATGAGCTATTGACAATGGCTTGTCGCGGGCGTGGTCTTTTCGGCCACGCCTTGGCGATCCGCTCATTGCAAGCCACCATCGAACCCCTCTTCGTTCCATACCAGTTCAGTTCATTTGATCTGTCCCACGAGCCCAAAACGACATGACCACGCCCCATTTCCCCATCTACATGGACTACAGCGCCACCAGCCCCTGCGATCCGCGCGTGGTGGACGCCATGATTCCCTGGTTGCGCGAGCACTTCGGCAACCCCGCTTCGCGCAGCCATGCCTGGGGCTGGGAAGCTGAAAAAGCGGTCGAGACCGCCCGTGGGCATATTGCGGCCCTCATTGGCGCCGACCCGCGTGAAATCGTCTGGACCAGCGGCGCCACCGAATCGAACAACCTGGCCTTGAAGGGTGCGGCGCACTTTTACAAGAGCAAGGGCAAACACATCATCACCGTGAAGACCGAGCACAAGGCCGTGCTCGACACCTGCCGCGAGCTGGAGCGCCAGGGCTTCGAGGTGACCTACCTCGACGTGATGGAGAACGGCCTACTCGACCTGGACCGCTTCAAGGAAGCGCTGCGCAAGG
>NZ_JBFJMY010000481.1:0-3035 GCF_041633695.1 Hydrogenophaga sp. | reverse complement strand
TACACCCTGGTGGCGCACGAACTGGAGCTGGCGCAAGCCGGTGTGTTGGCGGTGTGGATGTTGGCGCTCAACGGCGCGGTGGCACTGGCCTATGCGTGGATAGAAAAGCGGCTGGCCGCACCCGGCCGTGTGGTGCCGCTGCCGCGCCAGCGCCCCAGCAGCCTGGGGCAACGGGCCGCGCTGGCGCTGGCGTTGTGCATCTTGCTGCTGGTGTGCGCCGCGCCCTTGCTGGCGATTCTGGGGCGTGCATTTTCGGCGCTGGTGTGGGGGCAGGGCGCAGCCGTGTTGTTGGAAGCCGATACCTTGGCCGCTTTGTGGAACACCGTGCGTTTTTCGGTGCTGGCCGTGCTGCTGGCCACGGTGCTCGGCCTGACCCACGCGCTGGCGGTGCGTGCGCTGGACGCAGCGGGTCGGGTCTACGGCGCGAGCGGCACGGTCGGCGCAGGCGCCCTGGTGTGGCGCGCGGCGGCCTTTCTGCCTTTCGTGGTCTCGCCGGTCACGGTGGCTTTTGGCCTGCTGTTGCTGTACCCGCAGTGGACGGCCAGCCTGGGCCTGCTGGTCGCGGCGTACGCGCTGCTGGCCTATCCCTTCGTGGCCAAGTCCATCACCGTGGCGCTGGACAGCCTGCCCGCGCACTACGCGCAAGCCGCAGCCAGCCTGGGTGCACGGCCCTGGCGCTTGTTCTGGCGTGTCACGCTGCCCCTGGTGTCTCGGGCGTTGCGCCGCGGCATGGCCTTTGCCGCTGCCACCGCCTTGGGCGAGTTCGCCGTCACCTTGTTTTTGTCGCGGCCCGAGTGGACCACCCTGACCACCTTGATCTACCAGCGCCTCGGGCGCCCCGGCGCCGCCAATCTGGACGCCGCGCTGGTGTTGGCCTGCCTGCTCATGGCGTTGGCACTGCTCGCCTTTTTGCTGATCGAAGGACCGCAGGCCCAGCCCGATCGGGCGCCGCCCCGGCCTTCGGCCTGAACCGGCCCAAAGCCTGCGAGACCACTATCCTGGAACACCACCATGCTGGAATTGCGCGACATCCGTAAACAATGGGACCACCGTCCCCTGATCGACGGCGTGAACCTCACCGTGCAAGCGGGCGAGACCGTGGCCTTGCTCGGCGCGTCGGGCAGCGGTAAAAGCACTTTGCTGAAGATCGTGGCGGGCCTGGATGCACCCGAAGCGGGCAGCGTGTGGTACGACGGAGTGGACATCACCCGCTTGCCACCCGAGCGGCGCGGCTTTGCGCTGATGTTCCAGGACTTCGCGCTGTTCCCGCACCTGAGCGTGCAAGACAACGTGGCTTTTGGCCTGGTGGAGCAGGGCCGCAAGCGCCGCGACGCGCGCGAACTGGCCCGCACCATGCTCGAACGTTTCGGTCTCGGCGCCCAGGCCCAGGCGCGGGTCTGGACCCTCTCTGGCGGCGAGCAGCAGCGCGTGGCCTTGGCGCGTGCCCTCATCACCCGGCCGCGCGCGCTGTTGCTGGACGAGCCGTTTTCCGCGCTGGACGCCACCTTGCGCGAGCAGTTGCGCACCGAATTCCGCGAGCGCATCGCAGCCGCCGGCATGACCGCGATCCTGGTCACGCACGATGCCGCCGAGGCCCGCGCCATGGCCGGGCACGCCTGGGGCATGGAGGGTGGACGGTTGGTGCCGCTTTGGTGAACGACTGGCTGGCACAATGAACCGGCACCCATGGGGTTGCCACCACTTTTGCCATTTCAAGGAATTCTGAACATGGGCTGGTTCTCCAAAAACACCGAAGGCTTTTTCCTCAGCACCACCACACCACCCGGCATCGGCCTCGACCAGTACCTGGGTGTGGTCAACGGCGAGGCCATCATCGGCGCCAACATCTTTCGCGATCTGTTTTCTTCGGTGCGCGATGTGGTCGGTGGCCGAGCCGGGGGTTACGAACGCGCGCTATCGGGCGCGCGCGATGCCGCGCTGGACGATCTGATCGAGGCCGCCAAGGAGCGCGGTGCCAATGGCGTGATCGGCATCGATTTTGACTACGAAGTGCTGGGCGAAACCAACGGCATGATGATGGTGGCCGTGAGCGGCACCGCTGTGAAACTGCCCTGACCCGGAAAAACCAAGATACATGGACGCCTACATCATCATCGGCAACGCCAACACCCGCAAAGCCTCGCTGGTTCGCAGCCTATCCGGTTGCTTCAACCGCAGCGTGCGCGACATCCAGCTGCAAGGCCCCAAGAAACCACAACGGTTCTATGCCCGGGTAGGTGCCTTGCAAGACACGCGCACCACGGTCGAACAGTTTGTGGCCGAGGTCGCCAAGGCGCGTTGCGAGGCCGTGCTTTTTTGCCTGTCGCCCGGCGCCAACAAGACCGATCTGCTGGAGTACCCGGACGCACAAACCTATGTGGCCGAACTGCGGGCATTGCGCTGGCACATCAAGGCGATTGCCGTGCTGGGCCAAAACAGCGGCGGCGTGCACGCGCCCAATCTGCGGCAATACACCCATGCGCCAGCGGCGGCCGTGAACGTGACGGCCAAGGACGTACGGGCCCAGTTTGGGTGGGTGTGAGCTGGGGCGCTGCGGTGGGCTTGCTGCGCAGATTCAACGCGAATCTGCGTCGGTAAGAGAGCAGGTCCAAACGCTGCGCGGTGACCAACAGTGTGGTTTGTTCAACCCCCGCTACGCAGCGCATTCAACAGCTTCTGTCCCCCGCGCCCGCTGGCTTCCTGACCCAGCCGCGCCTGTTCGATGCGGATCGCGGCCCGGCTTTTTTCGCCGAGCATGCCGTCCACCACGCCAATGTCGTGTCCACGCAGGATGAGCAGGCCTTGCAGTTCGCGCCGCTCGGCGCGGGAGAGGCCGGCGTCGTCGGTGGGCCACGGGGAGGTGAAGGGGCCGGCGCCGCGCAGGCGGTCGCTCAGGTGGGCGATGGCCAGACCGTAACTTTCCGAGGCGTTGTAGCTGTAGATGGCGTCGAAGTTGCGCAGCGCCAGAAAGGCCGGGCCGGTGGGGCCGGCTGGGGTGAGCAGGCCTGCGCTGCCGGCGTCGGCGGGCAGCGCCG
>NZ_JBFJMY010000480.1:0-3048 GCF_041633695.1 Hydrogenophaga sp. | reverse complement strand
TGGATGAAGCGCTTGGCTTCCAGGGTGGCGCCATCTGCGTGGCCCATGCCGGACAACAAGTGGCCAAAATCGGGCTGATCGACTTTGAAGAGCTTTTGCACCACGGCCGCGGTGAGCCCCACTTTTTTGCCGACGTGGCTTTCGCCCGCTTCGATGCGCCGCGCAATGGTTCGCAGCTGGATGCGGTAGGCGTCGTCGATGCCGATGCCGGGCACGCGGTCGGTCAGGGGGGCGAGCATGCGGTTGCCGCGCCAGGCATCGTAGAGTTCGTCGCCGAGCTCGTCGGTGAGCAGTTGGTTCAGGGACATGGTGGCCTTAAAGTTTGACGCAGACGTTGCGCAGTTCGGTGTAGAACTCCAGCGAATGTACACCGCCCTCGCGGCCGATACCCGACAAGCCCTGGCCACCAAACGAAGTGCGCAGATCGCGCAGGAACCAGCAGTTGATCCAGGTGATGCCGACGTTGATCTTTCCGGCCACGCGGTGGGCGCGGCTGAGGTCTTGCGTCCAGATCGTGGTCGCCAGACCGTAGGGCGAGTTGTTGGCCTGGGTGATGGCTTCTTCTTCGGTGTCGAAGGGTTGCAGGTGCACGCAAGGGCCAAAAATTTCTTCGGTCAACACGTTGGACTCGGGCGGCAAACCGGTCCAGATGGTCGGCTGCACCCAGTAGCCGTTCTGGTAGTGGGCGGGCAGCTGGGGGATGCCACCGCCGGCCACGATTTGCGCACCTTGCTCGCGGGCCTGGGCAAAGTAGCCCAATACCTTTTCATGGTGTTCGCGGCTGACCACCGGGCCCATGGTGGTGGCCGGGTCCATCGGGTCGCCGAACACAAAGCCTTCCGCCTTCTTCTTCAAGGCCTGGGTGAAGCGGTCGAAAATCGAGCGCTCCACATACACCCGCTCGGTGCCCAGGCAGACCTGCCCGGTATTGGCAAAGGCCGACCGGCTGATGCCGTCCACCGCCGCTTCAAAATCCGCGTCGGCAAACACCACGCCGGCATTTTTGCCGCCGAGCTCAAAGGACACCGGGCGCACGCCCTTGGCCGCGGCACGCATGATGGCTTCGCCGGTGCGGGTTTCGCCGGTGAAGGTGATGGCGTTGACGTCCGGGTGCTGGGTCAGCCATTCGCCTGCCGAGTCGGGGCCGAAGCCGTGCACGACGTTGTACACACCGGCCGGCACGCCGACGCTGTTCATCACTTCGCCCAGCAGGGTCGCGGTGGACGGGGTTTCTTCCGAGGGTTTGACCACCACGGTGTTGCCGCAGGCCAAGGCCGGGCCGACTTTCCAGGTCATCAACAGCAGCGGCAGGTTCCAGGGGCTGATGACACCGATCACGCCCTTGGGCACGCGGACGCCGTAGTTGAGCGCGCCACGGCCATCGGGCGTATCGAGGTGGAAGCTCTCGGTGGGCACGTTCTTGACGATGTCGGCAAAGGTCTTGAAGTTGGCCGCGCCACGCGGAATATCGATATGACCGGCGATGCTGCGTGGCTTGCCGGTGTCGGCAATTTCGGCCTGGAGGAAGTCGTCAAAGCGCCGGGCGATTTCGTTGGCCACCGCGTGCAGCATGGCGGTGCGCGCCTCCACCGCCATGCGCCCCCAGTCGCCACGAAGGGCTGCCTGGGCCGCCTTCACCGCTGCATCCACATCCGCGCGCGACGCTTCGTGGACTTCGCTCACGAGGGTGCCGTTGATCGGGTTGGTGTTCTGGAACCGGCGTCCAGAGCTGGCTGGAACGAATTCCCCTTGGATGAATAGTCGGGTTTGTGGTGTTGAGTTCATGAATCTTTGTGGGTAGGATGCTGCGACGCCATGGCGGCCGTGGCATGTCTCCATCGCCCGAGCGCAAACGCAAAGTGGGGTGCAGTTTGCAGGTGCTCGGGGCCGCTTGTCCATCCGGCTCGCGCAATGTGCACTATTTGCCCGTTGAATGGGTATGGCCGCTATGGTCGGTGGGCTTCAAGATGCGTTGGAACAACCATGAAACTGAACTCTCTCGACCTGAATCTGCTGTTGGTGTTCGACGCGATTCTGCGCACGGGCAGCGTGACCCAGGCGGCGGAGGACGTTGGTTTGACGCAGCCGACCATGAGCAATGCGCTGACCCGCCTGCGGGAATACTTCAACGACCAGCTGTTTGTGCGCACGCAGGGCGTGATGCAACCCACGCCGCTGGCGCTGCGCTTGTCGGTGCCGGTGCAAGAGGCTTTGCTGCAGTTGCGGCAGGCGCTGGAAGACAAGCGGCATTTTGATGCCGAAACTTCGGAGCGCTGTTTTCGGATTTGCATGACCGAGGTGGCGCAGCGCATTTTTCTGCCCAAACTGCTCAGCCACTTCCGCACCGAAGCGCCGCATGTCCAGATCGCCACGGTGGACATGCCGCCAGAAGCGACACAACTGGCGCTGGGCAGTGGTGAACTCGATCTCGCAGTGGGCTACTTTGCCGACTTCGGCCCCAATTTTTATGCGCAGCGCATCTTCCAGGAGCACTATGTCGCCATGTTGCGGCGCGGTCATCCGGCTGGAAGCAGCGGTGGCCTGAGCCTGTCGGCCTACCTGGGTGCTTTGCACATCGTGTACTTGCCGGCGGCGGCCAGCCACCAGACCTTGGAGACGGTGCTGGACCGGGAGTTTGCCCGGCACGACATCAAGCGCCGCGTGGGGCTGCGGGTCGCGCACTCGCTGGGTTTGTCGACCATCGTGGCGAGCACGGATCTGGTGCTCACCATTCCTTCGCGCCTGGCGCAGGACTTCTCCAACCTGGTCGACGTGCAGCTGTTCGAGTTGCCGCTCGATATCCCCCGCATCGACATCAAGCAGTACTGGCACGCGCGCTTCCATCGGGACCCGGCCATCCAATGGTTGCGGGCTCAGTTTCAGCACATTTTCAACGTCTGAGCAGCAGGCCTATTCAGTCGTTGAATAGCGCCAATTTGGCTTTTTGACTGGCTCTCCCAGGGCCCGGCGGCTAAGGTACCACCAGCCGTTTCAAGGCTGTCATAAGTCATAAGCACAGGTAGACACGTGATTCAACTGAACGATATT
>NZ_JBFJMY010000479.1:0-3060 GCF_041633695.1 Hydrogenophaga sp. | reverse complement strand
GTCAACGCCGAGACCATCGGCGAAACCGTGGCCATGCGCAGCGCCTGGGGCGAGCCCATGCAATGGCGTCTGACCGAAGGCAGCGAACTCGAAGTGCGCGGCGGCGCGGGTTTTGCCGGCTACTGGAACAAGCCCGAGAAGAGTGCCGAGAAGATGAACGACGGTTGGTTCCAGACCGGCGACGCTGTGGCCCAAGGTCCCAGTGCCAATGAGCTGATCTACTACGACCGCGTGGAGCACATGAACCGCCTGCGAGGTGGTCACCTGTTCTCCAAGCAGTTCATTGAAGTCCGGCTGCGGTTCTCGCCCTACATCCGCGAGGTGATGGTGGTAGGCGACCCGACGCGCGAACACGTCACCGCGCTGATCAACATCGACGGGGATGTATTCGGCCGCTGGGCCGAGCACAACGGCGTGTCGTTCACGACCTTCACCGATTTGTCGCAACGCCCGGAGGTGCTGGCGCAGGTGGCCCTGGAAATCGCACGCGTCAACCAGGCTCTTCCCGAGCCGGCGCGCCTGCGGCATTTCGTGAACCTGCCCAAGGAACTCGACGCCGACGAAGGTGAATTGACGCGCACCCGCAAGCTCAAACGCGGCTTTATCGAACAGCGCTACGGCGTGCTGATCGATGCGATGTACGCCGATCGACCCAACACCTCGATCGAAATTCCCGTGCGCTACCAGGACGGACGCGCCGGCGTGTTGCGCGCCGAAGTCATCACGGGGCGCGTGCCTGCCTCCCCTGCAACAGAGACCTGAATCCATGATCGACTTTCTCAACTACCTCCTCAACGGGTTCCTGCAAGGCCAGATCTATGCCCTGCTGGCGCTGGGCTTCATGGTCATCTACCGCGCCAGCAAGGTGTTCAACTTCGCGCAAGGCGAGCTGATGATGCTGGGCGCCTACGCGGTCTGGACGCTCACAATCGGCGCGAACCTTTCGCCTTGGCTGGGCATTCCGCTGGCCTTCGTCTGCGCGGTGATTTACGGTTGGCTCATCGAGCGGCTGTTTTTCGAGCGCCTGGTCGGCGAGTCGGTGTTCTCCATGGTGATGGTGACCATCGGCCTGGTGATCCTGATTCGCGGCATCGTGCTGGTGGTCTGGGGTGCTGCGGACCGCGCGTTCCCGGTGTTGTTGCCTGCCGCCCCGCTGATCGTGGGCGACATGATATTTCCTTCATCTCTCGTGATTGGCGCGGTGCTCACCCTGTTCGCCACGCTGGGGCTGTCTTGGTTCTTCAACCACACACGCGCTGGCCTCACGCTGACCGCGGTGGCGGAAGAGCCCACCACAGCCATCTCGCTTGGCATCTCGGTCAAACGAGCCGTCACGCTGGCCTGGATGATGGGATCGGTCATCGCCACGGCAGGTGCCATCGTGTTGCTCAGTGGCCGTACGCTCTCGGTGCAAACCGCTGACATCGCGCTCGCGGCCCTGCCGGTCGCGCTACTGGCTGGCCTCGAGTCCATCGGTGGCCTCATCCTGGCCGGTGCCATTGTTGGCATCGTGCAGGCCCTGGTGGCGGCCTACGTCGACCCCGCGATCGGCGGCTCTGCCTCGTCCATCGTGCCCTTTGTTTTCATGCTGCTGATCTTGCTGGTGCGTCCCACCGGTCTGTTCGGCTGGCGCCATGTGGAGCGTGTGTGATGGATCCGTCCGGCATTTTCTTCACCAGCCACGCTGGTGACCGTTCCCTGGTGCGTACCCGCGCGCAATGGGCCTGCGTGGTGGCGCTTCTGATCGTGTTGGCCACGCTGCCATGGTGGGCCTCGGAGCGCTGGGTCAGCATCGGCTACACCACCTTCATCACCGCTGTGGCCGTCATCGGCCTGCAGATCTGCACCGGCTACGCGGGCCAGATCAACCTGGGTCAATCGGCCTTCATGGGCGTGGGCGCCTACGGTGCCGCACTCGCCATGTCGGCCGGCTGGGACGCGCTCGCGGCCCTGCTCATCGGCGGCGCCGGAGCGGCACTGTTCGGTGTGATGTTCGGCCTCACGGCTGCGCGCATCAAGGGCTTCTATCTCGCTCTGACCACCATCGCAGCGCAAGCGTTGTTCCACTTCCTGGTGCTCAACCTGCCTTCGTCTTGGTTGGGCGGCGCCGGTGGCCTGCACGTGGAATCGGCCTCGGTGTTCGGTATCCCGCTCAACAACGACCGCGGGATTTACTGGTTCTCCCTGGTCGTGCTGGTGGTCATGACCATCGGTGCCTTCGGTATCGTGCGCTCGCGCCATGGCCGCAGCTTCGAGGCGGTGCGCGACGACGACGTGGCCGCTGGGATGATGGGTATTCCCGTGGCCGCCACCAAGGCCCGCGCCTTCCTGGTGAGTGCGTTCTACGCGGGCGTGGCCGGTGGCCTGTGGGTCGTGGCGCTGCGGCATGTGTCGGTGGAGCAGTTCACGCTGTTCAACGCCATCTGGATGATCGCCATGATGATCGTCGGTGGCCTCGGCTCCATCGTCGGCGCGCTCATCGGCACGGTGATGATCCAGTTCGCCCGCGAAGGCGTCACCAGCCTGGGGCCTAGCTTCATTCAGTGGGTGCCCGCCGTGGGGCAGGACTTCGTCTTCGCCGCCATGAACGTCCTGCTGGGCACCGTGATCATCCTCTTCCTCCTCTTCGAGCCCAAGGGCGTGATGCACCGCATCGAGATCGCAAAAAGGGCCTATCGCATATGGCCATTCCCGTACTGACCGCCGTGGGGCGGAAGCCCATTCAACCCTAGGAGACAAAATGAAAACACTGAAAATTTGGGTGGCCCGCGCCGCCATCGTGGCAGGCGTCGCCGCCTCGACCATCGCACCGGCCACCGCACAAACGGTATACCAGGTACCGGCGCTGTCGGACTACTCCGGCCCGTTCGCAGCCATCATGCCGATGCTGGGCGCCGGGCGCGAAGGCGTGGTGAACTGGTGGAACGCCGAGCATGGCGCCAAGCTCGGCGTCAAGCTCGAACTCAAGACCTACGACACGCGTTACGACACGGCGCAAACCGCCAGCCTGTGGCCCGGCGTGCTGGCCACCAAGCCGGTGATCGGTCTCGCGCTCGGCGG
>NZ_JBFJMY010000478.1:0-3071 GCF_041633695.1 Hydrogenophaga sp. | reverse complement strand
TGTGCAGCTCGACCGCGAGACACCGCCCTACGAAACCCACTGCCTGTGGAAAACCGCGCGCGACCAGGCGGCATTGGGGTCTTTTCTGGAAGCGGTGCGTGAAGCGGCGCTGCCGGGCTAGAGTCGGGCTTTGGATACCGATGCCGTTCGATCCGAGCGGCGGATTTTTTGGCCAATTGAGGAGTTGATTCATGAGCGACACACAAACCATCGTGCTGGGCGGCGGCTGTTTCTGGTGCACCGAGTCGGTGTACGTGGGCGTCAAAGGCGTGACCGATGTGGAGTCGGGCTACAGCAATGGCCAGGAAACCCAGCCGAGTTACGAAGCCGTGTGCACCGGGCGCACCGGCTGCAACGAAGTGGTGAAGCTGGAATACGACCCCGCGCAAATCAGCACGCGCGAGATTCTGGAAATCTTCTTTGTGATCCACGACCCCACCACGCTGAACCGCCAGGGCAACGACAGCGGCACGCAGTACCGCAGCGGCATCTACTTCACCAGCCCTGAGCAACAGCAGACAGCACAGGCGCTGATCGACGAGCTGATGAGAGACAACGCGTTTGGCAAGCCCATCGTGACCGAGCTGTTGCCGTTGGCGAATTACTTTCCGGCGGAGGAATACCACCAGGATTTTTTCGCCAAGAATCCGAACCAGGGCTACTGCATGGCCGTGGCTGCACCCAAGGTGGCCAAGTTTCGCAAGACCTTTGCTCGCCTGGCGAAGTAGCGGTGTTGCCGGGTCGCGACCCGAGCATGGGTGGACGCGGACCGGGGCCCATCTACATCTATAGAGAGCGAGGTTCAGCCCCATGACAGACACCGAGCGGACTGGCGAAAAAAGGTCAACCACGTACCGGCTTGTGACGGCTGCCTTCGGCGCGCTCTTCACGCTCATCGCGATTGCGATCGTCGTTGTGTCAGAGCTCACCGTTGGCGTTGCGCTCGCAGCCGTGGTCATTGGAATCCTGGGCCTTGATGCGGTCATCAGCGCGTATCGCAACGCGCCTTCGCTCCTGGCGCGCATCGGGCCGCTGCCGTGACAGGCGCGGGCCGTGCTGGGTGCTCCTAAAGCGCGCTTGGCATAGCCGGCCGGGGCCGTGTGAGTTTGGGCCAGAACACGATCACGGCCAGGCCGGCCAGCACCAGGGCGCAGGCCGCGAGTTTCCAGGGTGGCATGGCTTCGCCCAGCGACCAGGCGGAGGCCGCAAAGCCGAACACCGGCACCAGCAGCGCCAGCGGGGTGATGGTGGCGGCGGGGTGGCGCGACAGCAACCAGTTCCACACGCCAAAGCCGAACAAAGAATTGCCCAGCGCTTGCCACAGCACCGAAGCCCAGACCAGGCCGCTGGCATGCTGCAGCGTGTGTGCCAGCGCAGCCGCCGGGCCTTCCAGCCACAAAGAGAGCGCGAGCAATGGCGGCACCGCGAAGATGCTGCTCCAGACCACGAAGTGCAGCATGTTCACCCGGCCCACCGATTTGGCGACCAGGTTGCCGCAGGCCCAGAACATGGCCGCCGCCAGCACCAGACCCAGACCGATGGGGGTGACGGTGGCATCCAGATGCAGGGCGATCACACACAGGCCGGTGAGCGCCAGCAACAGGCCGACGACCTGAAACCGCCGCACCTGTTCGCGCAGCAGGAACATGGACAGACCGATGGTGAAAAACACCTGCAGTTGCACGACCAGCGATGCCATGGCGGGCGAGATGCTGCTGCGCATGGCCAGGTAGAGCAGCCCGAACTGGCCCACGCCGATGAAGAGTCCGAACAGGGCCAGCACGCGCCAAGCGACCGCCGGGCGCGGCACGAACAGCATCCAGGGCAGGGCGGACAGGGCGAAACGCAGGGTGGCGTAGAGAAAAGGCGGCATGCCGTCCAGCCCCCAGCGGATCACCACGAAATTGGTGCCCCAGACAAAGACCACCGCCAAGGCCAGCAGAAAGTGTTTGATCGGCAATCGGGACTCCGCGACGAGATAGGCTTGCCAGTTTAGTCAGGGGGCGCAAGCCCCATGCGGGGCAAGGGCACTTCAGTGGCCGAGCACGGCGCGGGTCAGGGCATGGGTGTTGAAACGCATCATGGCGATGTAGCTGGGCGCGGGGCCTGCGGCGTCGGACAGCGAGTCCGAGAACAGTTCCCCGGCGGGCTTCACGCCGGTTTCGCGGCCGATTTGTGCGATCAGGCGCGGGTCGGAAATGCTTTCGACGAACAAGGCCCGGATTTTTTCTTTTCGGATCTGGCGCACCAGTTGCGCCACGCCCTTGGCCGAGGCCTCGCTCTCGGTGCTCACGCCCTGCGGCGCGAGAAATTTCACGCCATAGGCTTTGGCGTAATAGCCGAAGGCGTCGTGCGAGGTGATCACTTTGCGCTGCGCAGGCGCCACGACCGCCCACTGGGCGCGGATGTCGGTGTCCAGTGCCTGGAGCTCGCTGCGAAAGAGCGTGGCATTGCGTTGGTAGAGGTCGCAACCCGCCGCGTCGGCTTCGCACAGGCCTTTGGCGATGTTGCCCACATAGACCATGGCGTTGGGCACGCTTTGCCAGGCGTGGGGGTCGGCCGCTTGCGGCCCGTTCGGGTGCCCGCCTGTTTGGGCGTGCGCGTGTGCGTGCGGAGCTTCTTCGGTTTGCATGGCCTGTATGCCCTGGCTGACCACGACCTGGCGGCCTTGGTAGCCGGCGGTCTTGAGCAAGCGGCTCATCCATCCTTCAAAGCCCAGGCCGTTGGCGAACACGATCTGGGCCTGCCCCACTTGTTTGGCGTGTGCGGGTGTGGGCTGGAACACGTGGGCGTCGCTGCCGGGGCCGACGAGTACCGCCACCGCGACGCGTTCGCCGCCGACCTGGCGCACCAGGTCGCCCAGGATGCTGAAGCTGGCCACGGCCTGAACCGGGGCGGGCTGGTTTTGCGCCCACAGCGGGGTGGCCGTGACGGCCAGGCCGAGGCCGAGCGCCAGGCAGGCGCGGCGCAGTGGTGCGGGAAAGCGAGAGGGTGTTTTGGGCTTGGCGTTCATGAGGGTCTTTCAGGTGATGGGAGGCGTGAGATAGGAGATGAATCAGGCGCGGAGGTGG
>NZ_JBFJMY010000477.1:0-3072 GCF_041633695.1 Hydrogenophaga sp. | reverse complement strand
CGCAGCTGAACAAGAACGTCACCATCGAAGCCGACGGAAGCCCGGTCCGGGTCGCGCTGGCCATCGTGCCCGATGAAGAAGGCGCCACCGCCACCCTGAGCGCTTGTGACGCCTTCGGCGAGGAGCTGGCGCGCGCGTCGGTCCCCCCCGATTTCCAACTGACCAAGGCCAGCGCACAGGCCTGGCTGGCGTCGGTGGTGCGGGGGGCATAGCCCACACGCCGTTGAACTTGTGATGCACTGCGTCCATGCTGCACCTGAGCGTCCTGAGCCCTGAACACCTGCCCGTCAAGAGGCCGTGCCACGTCTTTCCCGTCAAACCGTAAAACGCCAGAGAGGCCCCACATGAACACGTCTATCCGCCGTCCCCAGGTCTGCGTTCTGGGCAGTGCAGACCCAGGCTCTGCCGCATATGAACTGGCCGGGGAGGCCGGGGCGCTGCTCGCGAAGCTGGGCGTCACGGTGGTCAGCGGCTGCGGAAGTCCGGCGACCCGAGTGGCGGCCGAGCGGGCCATTGGCGCGGGTGGGCTGGTGGTCAGCATCGTGCCTCCGGATCAAATGCCGCCGCCGGACTGGCCGGCCACCGTTGTCATACCGTGTGGCATGGGGGATGCACGCAACCTGCTGATGGCGCTTGCCGGAGATGCCTGCATCGTGATCGGCGGGCGGGCCGGCACGATTTCCGAAGTCTGCTTGGCCTGGTTGCACAAGCGACCGCTGCTTCCCCTCGTGGGCTGCGGAGGTTGGTCCCATGAGCTGCCGTCGAATCCACCTGACGAACGGCAGAACTCACCCATCCTGCCCTGGGGCTCCGTTGCGGAGCTGGAGGTTCAGTTGCGCAGCCTCGGCTTGGCTCCAACGCAGGCATAGGCGGGCGTCCCGAGCAAGCGTGCGGCCTATCTTCTTTTGAACGAACCGCTTTCGCGGTCCGCTCAAGTCGGGCGTCGGGCGTCAGTTCGCAGATCGATTCTGCGCACAGCTTTCAATCACCCGCATCAGCTCGGCATTTAGTCGGGAGAGCGACTCCGGCGTGATCGCGTGTGCGAACTCCTGTTCGATTTGCGCCTTGACCACGTTGGCGTCCGCGAGAACGCCAAGCCCCTTCTGCGTAAAGCACACGATGCGCCCGCGGGCGTCAGCCGGGTCCAAACGGCGCTCAACCACGCCGTCCTGCACCAGGGCATCCACCAACTGTTGGACGGCCTGTTTCGTCAAACCCAAGCGGCTCGTCAGGTCGGCCTGGCGGGTGCCCGCCCTGTCCATGTGAGGGATCACCGCGGCTCGCGCCTCGCCGAACCAGGCGTAACCCGCCTCCACCATCCCACGTGTGAAGCGCTCTTGCCAAATCTGGCTCGCACGCCAAAGCCGCCATCCAACGTGTTCAATCAGCGGGGGTTCGATTTTATCGTCAAGTTTCTTGACTTCTTTTGCCATGTCAAATTATAGTCAAGCTTCTTGACTTAACCCATTCATTGGAGATCACATGGGACTCATTCACGCAGGTAGCGCCACGACCTTTTCGATGCATCAGGTCCAGTTCATCGGCCTTGCCGCACCCAGTCGGGGCTCGACGGAAAACGCCGTCTGGAAAATTGTCATACCACCCAACACCATGGCAAAAGGGCCGCACCAAGTCACGCGCGACGAGATTTTCGTCGCACTTTCCGGTGCTGCGGACGTGCAATTGGACGGACGTTCCCTGTCCCTGGAAGCCGGGGCGGCATTGGTGGTCCCGGCGAATACGGACTTCTCCATCTCCAATTCTGGCCCAGACCCCTTTGAGGCCGTTGCCGTGTTGCCGGTCGGCGGCCAGGCACTCGTCGAAGGCCAGCCACCATTCGTTCCACCTTGGGCACAATGACGCCAAACGCTTCCACCGAGCGGGCGCCACCCGGCAAGCCGGGCGTCACCTCTCATCTCAAATGGTGGACGTCCATTGCACACTCCGTCCATGAACCGCGCATTTTTATCTTCCACCGCGTGCATCGCACTGGCCTTGCTCGTCACGGCCTGCGGTGATCGCCATGCGAGCACCGAACCGGTCGGCGCACAGGGTTCCGCCGGTACCGCCGCCGTTCCAGTCACCGACCAATGGCTGGGCAAGTGGACCGGGCCCGAAGGCACATTTCTTCAACTCACCGGCGTCGATGGAAAGTACGAAATCACCATCCAAAACCTGGATGGTCCGCGCAGCTTTCAAGGCAGCGCGGCGGGCCATGCGGTCGTGTTCGAGCGCGATGGCCAGAAAGAGTCTCTCCGCGCAACGAACGGCGCTGAAACCGGAATGAAGTGGCTCAGCGAAAAGACCAACTGCCTCACCGTTCGTGCCGGTGAAGGCTACTGCCGAGATTGACTGCGCACCTGCACGGTGGTGGCCAACTTCCTCATGCCCAACGATAGGTGTCGCAAATGCCCCATTTCGTAGCGCTGTTGCGCGGCATCAATGTGGGCAAGGCCAAGCGGATTCCCATGGCCGATCTGCGCGCCTTGCTGGTCAAGCTGGGGTACACCAACGTGGCCACGCTGCTCAACAGCGGCAACGTCGTGTTCCGAGCAGCCAGGGGAACCCAGGCCAAACATGCGGCCAACATTGCCACCGCCATAGCGGAAACATGGCAGATAGAAGTTCCGGTCATCGTCAAGTCGGCGCAAGAGTTGTCGGCCACTGTTTCCGAGAATCTGCTGGCCGAGAGGGCAACCAACCATTCGCAGCTGCTGGTTGTTTTCGCGCAGGACAAGGCCGTGCTGTCAGGGCTGGGTGCGGTCGAGTCTCTGGTGGTCTCGCCCGAGACGTTTCTGATCGGCAAGAACGCCGCGTACTTGCACTGCGCGGGTGGCATCCTGGACAGCCCAGCCGCAGCAGCATTGCTCGGCAAGGCGGGCAAGGCGGGCAAAGGGGTCACGACCAGAAACTGGGCAACCGTCCTGAAGTTGCAGGCCTTGGTCGGTGAGCCCTACGCCTGAATTCCACACGGACTGTCCACGAAGTCAGGCCTTGGACATTCTTCTTGGGTGGCGGCATTTCTGGTTCTCACCCCCAGCGGCGGCACCCGAGCAGGGCCCCATGGCCATG
>NZ_JBFJMY010000476.1:0-3074 GCF_041633695.1 Hydrogenophaga sp. | reverse complement strand
TGGCCTTGCCCATCGTGCCCATGCACGAAACCTGCCCACACGCCCTGGTGATGCAGGCCGGTGACCCGGCCGTGCCCGCAGCCGATGACGCGCAAGAGCGCCCGCACCCGTTTGCCGGGCTGGCGCGCTTGAAAAAGTGAAGTTATCCGAACTGGCTGGTGTACGCGGTCGGCTTGGACGATTTGGCAGGGCCTGGTCTTCAGGCTATAATCCTTGGCTTTGCGCTGGTATCCATTTCACGGGTCTTGCGCGCACTTGGTAATAGGTCGTCCTGTACGCAGAACGGCCTCCCGTTTGAACCTCACCGATATCAGGAGCCCCTCATGGCCGTCCAGCAAAACAAAAAGTCCCCTTCCAAGCGCGGCATGCACCGTTCGCACAACGCGCTGAACGTGCCGGGCATCGCAGTGGAACCCACCACCGGTGAAATCCACCTGCGTCACCACATCAGCCCGAACGGCTTTTACCGTGGTCGTCAGGTGCTGAAGAACAAGTCCGAAGCCTGAAGGTGACCCAGCCTTGGCGGCCTGGGCGCGTGAGAGCGCGCCGGCTTTGTGGAGGCTGAAGTGGCACAGGCCCGCATGATCCATGCGGGCTTTTTGCATTCTGGGGATGCCGAATGGGTCAGCTTGAGAATATGGACATGATCACAATCGCGGTGGACTGTATGGGCGGCGACATAGGTCCGGACGCCACCCTGCCCGCCTGCGCGGCCTTTTTGGCCCGCTATCCTCAGGCGCAGCTGTTGCTGGTGGGCAAGCCCGAGGCCTTTGCGGCGCATGCGCGGGTGGTCAACAACGTGCGCTGCCGCGTGGTCGCCGCTACCGAGGTGGTGGCCATGGACGATCCGGTGGAAATCGCCCTGCGCAAAAAAAGAGACTCATCCATGCGGGTGGCGATTGCGCAAGTCAAAGACGGCGCGGCCCAGGCGGTGGTTTCTGCGGGCAATACCGGCGCGCTCATGGCCATTGCGCGCTACGTGCTGAAGACCATCGACGGCATCGACCGGCCGGCCATTGCGACCCAGTTGCCGAACGCCAAAGGGGGCGCCACCACGGTGCTCGATCTGGGCGCCAATGTGGACTGCACCGCCGAGCACTTGCTGCAGTTTGCGGTCATGGGGTCGGCCCTGGTGGCTGCGACCGGCCGATCCGACCCCAGTGTGGGGCTGCTGAACGTGGGCGAAGAAGTCATTAAAGGCAGCGAAGTGATTAAAAAAGCCGGTGTACTGTTGCGAAATGCGGCGAACACCGGCGATCTGAATTTTTATGGAAATGTCGAGGGCGACGACATTTTCAAGGGAACCACCGACATCGTGGTCTGTGACGGTTTTGTGGGCAATGTGGCGCTCAAGGCCAGCGAAGGCTTGGCCAGCATGATCGGCGGTTTCATCCGTGCGGAATTTTCGCGCAACATTTTCACGAAAATTGCGGCGATCATCGCTTATCCGGTGTTATCTGCTTTTAAAAAGCGGGTGGACCACCGCCGTTACAACGGTGCAGCCTTGTTGGGGCTGCGTGGCCTGGTGTTCAAGAGCCACGGCTCTGCCGACGCGTTTGCGTTTGAACAGGCCCTCTGCCGGGCTTATGATGCGGCACGGCACCAGTTGCTGGACAATGTGCAACAACGCATTGCCCACGCGGCGCCACTGATCGCCCCCACTGCCTCACCGAGTGAGTTCAGGGGCACACCCACCATCTAACCCATTCCATTCGACGCATGAGACGTTACGCACGCATCACGGGTACCGGCAGCTGCCTGCCCCCCAGGCGCCTGACCAATGCCGACATGACGGCCCTGTTGGCCGCGCGTGACGTTGAGACCAGCGACGAGTGGATCGTGGCGCGCACCGGTATCCGGGCGCGGCACTTTGTCGCCGACGGCGTGTTCGCCAGCGACCTGGCGCTGCAAGCCTGTCAGGCCGCGCTGGAGGCGGCAGGTGTGGCGGCGAGCGACATCGACCTGATCATCGTGGCGACCTCCACCCCGGACATGGTGTTTCCCTCCACCGCCGCCATTTTGCAGAACAAGCTGGGCATCGCAGGCTGCCCGGTGTTTGACGTGCAGGCCGTGTGCAGCGGATTTGTGTACGCGCTTACCGTGGCCGATTCCATGATCCAGACCGGCGCGGCGAGCAAGGCGCTGGTGGTGGGAGCGGAAGTGTTTTCACGCCTGCTGGATTTCAACGACCGCACGACCTGCGTGCTTTTTGGCGACGGTGCCGGTGCGGTGGTGGTCGAGGCTTCCGACCAGCCCGGTATTCTCGCGACCGACATCCATGCCGACGGCAAGCACGTCGGCATCCTGTGCGTGCCGGGTCATGTGTCCGGTGGTCAGATCCTGGGCGATCCCTTGCTCAAGATGGATGGGCAGGCGGTCTTCAAATTGGCGGTCGGGGTGCTGGAAGAGACGGCGCGTGCAGTGCTGGCCAAAGCGGGCAAGACCGAGGCCGATATCGACTGGCTGATTCCGCACCAGGCCAATATCCGCATCATGCAAAGCACAGCGCGCAAACTGAAGCTGTCGATGGACAAGGTGGTGGTGACCGTGGACGAACACGGCAATACCTCGGCCGCGTCCATTCCCCTGGCGCTGGACCATGCGGTACGGGCTGGGCAGGTGAAAAAAGGTGACACCTTGATGCTGGAAGGCGTTGGGGGTGGGTTTACCTGGGGAGCGGTACTGGTCGATTTTTAAGACCATTCGTGTCTTTGCCACCTGTAGAACATGCGTTTGTACGCGATTGATTTATGAAACCATTTGCCTTTGTTTTTCCCGGTCAGGGCTCGCAATCCGTGGGCATGTTGAACGGCTGGGAGCGGCACCCCGCAGTGACACAAACCTTGGAAGAAGCGTCGGACGCGTTGGGTGAAGACCTGGGGCATCTGATCGAACAAGGCCCGAAAGAGGCCCTGGCCATCACCGCCAACACCCAGCCCGTGATGCTGGTCGCAGGTGTTGCCGCGTGGCGCGTCTGGCTGGCCGAACATGGCGCGTTGCCTGCGGTGCTGGCCGGGCATTCTTTGGGTGAATATTCGGCCTTGGTCGCCTCGGGCGTGCTCACGCTGGCGCAG
>NZ_JBFJMY010000475.1:0-3080 GCF_041633695.1 Hydrogenophaga sp. | reverse complement strand
GGTCAAGATCGATCTGCCCGACGTGACCGACCGCAACCTGCTCAAAGCCCTCAAACCCAATGTGTCTTTCGTCTTGCCCGCCGCCTTGCAGAACCTGCTGAGCGGCAACCCGAAGGACCTGATGGAAGGCAAGCCGCCTGCCGGTGGTGGCATCGGCATGGGTTGGATTTGCAGCTTCAGCATTCCCATCATCACCATCTGCGCCTTCATCGTGCTCAGCATTTTCCTGAGCCTCTTTGATCTCTTTCTGCGCTGGATGGTGTTCATCAAGATCTGCATTCCCTACCCGAAGAAGGGAGGCCCTTGATGCGCCAAGCCGCACCCATGGGATTCCCCTGGCTGGACTTGCCCGACGAGTTCGGGCAGCTCGGTTGGCCCACGCTGGAGCAAAGCGTGCGCGACGGTATCCGCATCCTGCTCAGCACCCGGCCCGGTGAGCAGCTCATGCGCCCCGACTTCGGTGGCGGCCTCGACCGCTTGCTGCACGAGCCCAATACCTTGACCACACGGCGCCGCATCCGCGATCTGGTGCAGGACGCGCTCACGCGCTGGGAGCGGCGCATCTTGCTCGACGCGGTCGAGGTCTGGGAGGTGCCCGGCGCGCCCAGCCAATTGCGGGTCGAGATCCAGTACCGGCTGGCCTTCAACGGCAGCCCAGGCCGCCTGAATGTGAACGTGCAACTCGAAGGCGGTGCGTGATGCGCTTCAAGCCCTACACCACAGCCCGCCCTCAGCAGGAATAGAACGCCATGCCCATTCTTCCACCCAGCCTGGACGACCGCCGCTTTGACGATCTGGTCGACGACCTCGTCGCGCGCATCCCGGCCCACACGCCGGACTGGACCAACCCGCGCCTGGGCGACCCCGGGCGCACGCTGATCGAGCTGTTCGCCTGGCTGGGCGACACGCTGCTCTACCGCGCCAACCTGATTCCCGAGCGGCAACGCCTGGTGTTTCTGAAACTGCTGGGCCAGGGCCTGCGCCCGGCCTTGCCGGCGCGTGGCATCGTGAGCCTGGCCTATGCGCAGGCCACCGAACTGTCGGCCAGTCCGCTGCAGGCCGGCGCCCGGCTCAAAGCCGCGCTGCCGTTCGAGACCCTGACCGAAACCACGGTGTTGCCGGTGGTGGGCGAGGCCTATATCAAGCGTGCGCTGAGCGACGCCGAAAACGCGCGCATGGCCGAGGTCATCACCGGCTTGTCGCGGGTGCACCGCATCTCGGGCGCGGTCAAGGCCTACGAGACCACGCCGGTGTTCAGCGAAGGCCGCGCCCAGGTCGATGGCATGGACGTGTTTGGCCGCGCCAGCGACCGCGCCTTGTGGATCGCGCTGCTCGCACCCAAGGCCGCCAACGCCCTGGCTCAGCCTGCGGTGAACGAAGCCGCCAAGGCCGCACTGGGTGGCGGCGACAGCGGTGCGCCATCGTTGTTGTCGGTCGGTGTGGTGCCCGCGATCAAAATGCCGACCTTGTTCGAGGAGGTCGGTCCGGCGGCGCAGGTGCCGGTGTTGTGGGAGATGGTGGTGCGCGGGCGTGGCGCGCAGGAAACCGACTACCTCACGCTCGATCCGCTGCCTGGCAGCGACAGCTCGCGCGGCTTCACCCAGGCGGGCACGCTGCGCCTGCCCCTGCCCGACGAGTCGCTGATCTGGAGCCCGTCCAACCAGGTCGGCGTCAACCCGATGGCCGGTGTGGGCGACGCCCCGCCGCGCCTGGACGACGCGGGGCGTGCGGCGCGCCTGCTGGGCTGGCTGCGGCTGCGCCCGCGCCCGGGTGCGCAGGTGGAGCGACTGAGCCTGTCCTGGCTGGGCATCAACGCGGTCGAGGTCGATCAGCGCGTCACGCTCAAGGGCCAGGTGCTGGGCGTGTCCACCGGCGCGCCCGATCAAAGCTTTTCGCTGCCCGCGGGTTCGGTCGATACCGATTCGCTGCAGATCGAAGTGGAAGAACCGGGTCGCGGCTACCAGCGCTGGACCCGGGTGTCCGATCTGGCTGCCATCAGCGCCGACCCGCATGTGGCGCGCGAGGCGGGCGCTTTTGAGGTCGATGCGGAATCGGGCCAACTGCGCTTTGGCGATGGCGTGCGCGGTCGCGTGCCCGAGCGGCAAATGCGGGTGCGTCTGGCCAACGGGCGCTTTGGCGGCGGGCGCGCCGGCAATCTGGCCGCGGGCAGCCTGAGCGAGATCGCCGCCACCCTCATCAACGGCCGCGTGGCGCCGGCCATGAAGGTGCACCAGCCCTTGCCCATGAGCGGCGGCGAAGATGCCGAAACCCTGGCCGTGGCCGAGCGCCGCATTCCCGCCCGCTTGCGGCACCAGGAACGTGCGGTGACCCCCGAGGACTACCGCGAACTGGCCTTGCGCACCCCTGCCGCCGATGTCGGGCGTGTGGAGGTGCTGCCGCGTTTCAAACCGCGCGACCGCCGTTTCAACGTGCCCGGCGTGGTCAGCGTGCTGGCCTTGCCTGCGGCGGCGCTGGCGCCCGCGCCCAACCCCCGGCCCGACCGGCCTTTCATCGAACGCGTGCACGCGCATTTGTCGGCCCGGGTGCCTTTGTCCACCGAGCTGTATGTGATCGGCTGTGAATACGTGGCGCTGGGCCTGTCGGTGGGCTTGCGCCTGCGCGAAGGTTTTGCGCGCGACCAGTTGCTGTTTGAGGTACGCGAAACCCTGCGGCGCCTGTTGTGGCCCTTGGCACCCGGTGGCCAGGACCAGACCGGCTGGCCGCTGGGCCGCTCGGTGCGCGAGCGCGAACTGGAGGTGGAGGTCTCGCGCGTGGCCGGTGTGGCCGAAGTGACCGGCCTCAACCTGTTCGCCCGCCACCTGAACGGCCAGGAATGGGCATTGCTGCCGCGCAACCACGCCAGCGCCCAGCAGACTCTGAACCTGCAGGCCTGGCAATTGCCCGAGTTGTTGTCCGTCGTGGTGCAGGAAGGTCCGGGCGCGCCGGGCGATCTGCGCGCCGTACCGAATCCGTTTGCGCAGGCCAATGCGGTGGCCGTACCCGTGGTGTCGGAGCTCTGCTGATGGATGCCAACGGCGCACGCTTCTGGTCTTTGCAGGCCGCTGCCGATTGGCCTTCGC
>NZ_JBFJMY010000474.1:0-3088 GCF_041633695.1 Hydrogenophaga sp. | reverse complement strand
GGCGCCGGCCTTGCCGATGCCGGTGCCCAGCGCGGTGATGAGCGTGAGGATTTCGTTGCTGGTCAGCAGCTTTTCGTAGCGCGCCTTCTCCACGTTCAGGATCTTGCCGCGCAGCGGCAGAATCGCCTGGAACTTGCGGTCGCGTCCTTGCTTGGCAGAGCCGCCGGCGGAGTCGCCCTCGACGATGTAGATTTCGCACAGCGCCGGGTCCTTTTCCTGGCAGTCGGCCAGCTTGCCGGGCAGGCCCATGCCGTCCAGCACACCTTTGCGGCGCGTCATTTCACGCGCCTTGCGCGCGGCTTCGCGGGCACGCGCAGCCTCCACGATCTTGCCGCAGATGATCTTGGCGTCGTTCGGGCGCTCTTGCAAAAAGTCGGTGAGCAGGCGCGAAACAATGTCTTCCACCGGGCCACGCACTTCGCTGGACACCAGCTTGTCTTTGGTCTGGCTGCTGAACTTGGGTTCGGGCACCTTCACGCTCAGCACGCAGCACAGGCCTTCGCGCATGTCGTCGCCGGTCACTTCGACCTTGGCCTTTTTAGCCAAGTCGTGTTCTTCGATGTATTTGTTGATGACGCGGGTCATGCCCGCGCGCAGGCCGGTCAGGTGGGTGCCGCCGTCGCGCTGCGGGATGTTGTTGGTGAAACAGAGCACCTGTTCGCTGTAAGCGCTGTTCCACTGCATCGCCACTTCCACCCCGATGTTGGTGCCCTGGTCGCTCTGGCGGTCACCGGTGGCGTGGAAGATGTTGGGGTGCAGTATGGTTTTGCCTTTGTTGATGAAACCCACAAAGCCTTGCACGCCGCCCGCGCCCGAGAAGTCGTCTTCTTTGCCGCTGCGTTCGTCTTTCAGGCGGATGCGCACGCCGTTGTTCAGGAACGAGAGTTCGCGCAGGCGTTTGGACAGGATTTCGTAATGGAAATCGCTGTTCTCTTTGAAGATGTCGTAGTCCGGCAGAAAGTGCACCTCGGTGCCGCGCTTTTCGGTCGGGCCGGTCACCCGCATGGGCGAGACTTCCACGCCGTTCACCGAGTCCAGCAGGCGGTTTTGCACGAAGCCGCGCGCAAATTCGATCTGGTGCACCTGGCCTTCGCGGCGGATCGTGAGGCGCAGCCACTGGCTGAGCGCGTTCACGCAAGACACGCCCACGCCGTGCAGGCCGCCCGACACCTTGTAGCTGTTCTGGTTGAACTTGCCGCCCGCGTGCAGTTCGGTCAGCGCGATTTCGGCCGCCGAACGCTTGGGCTCGTGCTTGTCGTCCATCTTCACGCCGGTCGGGATGCCGCGGCCGTTGTCGGTCACGGAAATCGAGTTGTCGGAGTGGATGGTGACCATGATGTCGTCGCAATGGCCAGCCAGCGCTTCGTCGATGGAGTTGTCCACCACCTCGAACACCAGGTGGTGCAGGCCGGTGCCGTCGGACGTGTCGCCGATGTACATGCCCGGGCGTTTGCGCACCGCTTCCAGGCCTTCCAGGATCTGGATCGCGCCTTCGCCGTAACCTTCGCTGGCACCGGCCTGGTTGGCGTCGATGGTGGGCTGGAAGTTGGAGCTTTCGCTGCTGGCCGTGCCGGTGTTGACAGAATCGGCGGGCTTGTTGGCTTCGGACATGGTGGACTTTTCAGAATCGCTAGAAAGGCCAAACCCGCTGATGAGCGGGTCGGGCTTGAGGGGTCGGTGACGGTGGGCGCTCAGATCCGCATCGGCATGACAACGTATTTGAAGGCGTTGTCGTCCGGGTTGGTGACCAGGGCGGAGCTGTTGCCGTCGGAGAGTTCGATGCGCACCATTTCCTGGGTCATGTTTTGCAGCGCATCGATCAGGTAGGTGACGTTGAAGCCGATTTCAATCGCGTCGCCACCGTAGTCGATGTCGAGCTCGTCCACGGCCTCTTCCTGCTCGGCGTTGCTAGACGCCACACGCAGCACGCCGGGCTCGATGTTCAGACGCACGCCTTTGAACTTTTCGCTGGTCATGATGGCGGTGCGCTGCAGCGAAGCCAGCAGCGGCGCCCGGCCCAGCGTCACGATGTTCTTGTGGTTCTTGGGAATCACACGGTTGTAATCGGGGAACTTGCCTTCGACCAGCTTGGTGACGAACTCCATGCCGTCGAAGCTGAACTTGGCCTGGTTGGCGGCGAACTGCATTTCGATCGCGCCTTCTTTGTCGGACAACAGGCGCTGCAGTTCGATCACGGTCTTGCGCGGCAGAATGACTTCTTGCTTGGGCACTTCCACTTCGAGCGCCGACGAGGCAAACGCCAGCCGGTGACCATCGGTGGCCACCAGGCTCAGCTGCTGGCCTTCGGCCACGAACAAAATGCCGTTCAGGTAGTAGCGGATGTCGTGCACCGCCATGGAAAATGACACCTGGCTGAGCAGGCTCTTGAGCGTTTTCTGTGGCACCGAGAACACCGGGCCAAAGCTGGCCGATTCCTGCACCAGCGGAAAATCCTCGGCCTGCATGCTTTGCAGCGTGAAGCGGCTCTTGCCACCTTTGAGCAGCAGCTTGCCGCCGGTGGATTCCAGGCTCACGGTCTGGTCGGTCGGCATGGTGCGCAAGATGTCGATCAGCTTGCGCGCGCCCAGGGTGGTGGCAAAGTTGCCGTCGTCGCCGTCGAGCTCGGCCGTGGTGCGGATCTGGATTTCCAGGTCGCTGGTGGTCAGTTGCACTTGTGCGCCCGTCTTGCGCAGCAGCACGTTGGCCAGGATCGGCAGGGTGTGGCGGCGCTCCACGATGCCCGCGACCGACTGCAGTGCAGCCAAAACTTTGTCCTGGGTCGATTTCAATACGATCATGTCCGACGCTTTCTTATCTGGTTGACGGATACGCCGGGTCTTGTCTCCCCGGTCCTGACTCCAGCACCCCTTCCCGGGTGCAAACAGCCGCTATTTTCGCCTTTTTGCACCCCGCTTCCGCAAAATGCCGCTGGGCCGCGTTTGGGCGTGCATCCGGGGGCGCGGGGCGCCACACCGGTTCAGCCTTTCAGCGTCTGCTCCAGCACGTGCAATTGCTGGTTCAGCTCGGTGTTTTGCTGGCGTTCGGCGCTGATTTTGCGCACCGCGTGCAGCACCGTGGTGTGGTCCCG